>JBIKZJ010000183.1:0-11720 GCA_044354755.1 Schlesneria sp.
TTCCAGCGACGGTCTCGCTTTTGTTTGGTGGTTAGCTTGACTTGCTTCACGGCAGGCCCCTCCGGGGATGGAAAGTGTTAATGGCCACAATTGGCCGGGATCGTTGAGCCTGACAAGATAACAACACCGGCGGCTTTGGGGAAGTCAGTTCCTCTTTTCAGTTCCTCATTAACGGGAATGGATTGCTTTGGCTGCCGCCTCAAAACGGTCGGTGATTTGCCGGTAAATTTGCATTTTCCCGTTGATTTGAGGGCGTTTTGCTGAGGAAATGGCAATCGTTCAATCCAAAGTTGCGGCAGCCCACGGAATCTGATGGCCGCCGTTTGCACGGAACCGACCCGTCTCATCGTGCGGAATCGGTGATTTCTGCCAGTTCGACGGCCCGGTGTTCGCGAGCCGATACATAACAGGCTTCCACCAGGGCCATCGTCTTGAGGTTATCCTCGGCACTGATTTCCGGAATCGTCTGATCTTCTAATGCACAAAGCAGTTGCGCCATCGGTCCTACAAAGGCGTCGGGGAACCAGACTTCCTCCCAGCGCGGCTGATGCCATTCGGGTGAGGCGATCGTCGTGTAGTCGAGCGTGCTCGGGGTTCGAGTCGGGTAGCTTGGCCAGCCGATGGTTCCACGAGCCATCCCCGTTGTCCCTTCAATGCGCCAGCGGATTCCAATATCTGCCGCAGCCCCTTCCTTGGCAGGACCGGCCCAGACATCGTCGCAACCCATTGCACGCAAGCCACATGCGTATTCCAGAATATACAGGCAGATCCCGTCTTCGTGCGGGAACGTCGTCCGCGGGTCGGGGCGGATGCTCGCAAACACTCGCACGGGATCACCGAACCAGAATCGCAGCGTATCCAGGTGGTGAATGCTCATGATCCGAAGTGTGACCCAACCTTGCCGTGCTTGCCACGGCATCCAGTGGGGAATCGCACGCATATCGATGGTGGCGAGTACCGGTTCGCCAAGGTCACCACGGTTAAGCAGGGATCCGCAGGCCCGCACCGACTGGTCGTAACGCATGTTCTGATTGACGGAGAGGACAATTCCCGCATCGCGACAGATCCGCACGATCTCGACCGCTTGAGCGTAATTCACTCCCAACGGTTTCTGAGCCAGGATCCCCTTGATATGGCTGGCATGCTGCGCGATGTCACGGATGACAGCGAGCTGCAAATCCGGCGGGACGGCAACATCGACCACCTCAACCTGCGGGTTGGCGAGCAACTCGACGTAATCCGCATAGACATGCGGAATTTGATGTCGAGTCGCCACCGAATCGGCCTGTTCCCGCCTGCGTGCCGCGATCGCAATCGGATTGAATCCCGCATTGCGGTAGGCGACCAAATGGCAGTCCGCCATGATGAAACCAGCACCGATACAGCCGATTCCCCTCGATTTTTCGCGTGGCAATTGGGGCAGATAAGCGAGATCCGCAGTCGCGACCGCAGCCATGTTTCACCTTGTCTTACAACGGAGTGTCTTGCAGCAGATTGTCTTCCAGCAGAAAAACTGGGATCGCACTGCAATGACTTCACAAAATTACTTCGCAGCATCACTTCGCAGCAGCCAGGCCGAGGGGTTTTCCATCGCCTGACTGACCGCTTGCAGAAACCGGGCGGCAGGAGCACCGTCGACGATTCGATGGTCAAAGGTCAGGCTCAGCCACATCTGATCGCGGGGGACAATCCGGTCTTCGATCACGGCCGGTTCACGGCGAATTCGCCCCAGTCCGAGTACCGCCGTTTCCGGTACGTTGATGATTGGGGTGAACGCATCAATCCCGAACGAGCCGAGATTGGTGATGGTGAAGACGCTCCCCTGCATTTCTGCCACGGTTAATGTCCCCGAGCGAGATTTTTCGATCAGCACTTGTGACTGTTCTGCCAGCTCAAACAGCCCCAACGTTCCCACGCTTTTCACCACGGGGACGACGAGACCGCCATCGGTATCGACCGCCAAACCGATGTGGATCCCCTCAGCCGAAGCCGGAATCACCCATCCATCTCCTTCGGCACGAGCCGCCAACAGCGGATGCTGCTGCAGTGCGAGCGACACCAGTTTCATGATGATGTCGGTATAGGATGGGATCAGTGAACCGCCCGCCGCCTGTTTAAACTGTTGACGCAGTCCCACGAGATTTGAGGCATCAATCCGCGTGGTAATCGTGACCGAGGCGGTTTTTTCTTGGCTGACCATCATCCGGCTGGCAATCGTACGTCGACGTGAGGAAATCGGCACGGCGACGGACTGGGCATGGAACCCCAGCGTTGAACCTCGCCGCGTCGCGGGTGATTGTCTGACATCCCGTTCGCGCACCCGACCATCGCGTCCTGTTCCCTGCAGTTGACGCCAATCGACACCCAATTCGTGGGCCGCCTGACGTGCTCGGGGGGTCGCGACGGTGGCCAGTTCGCGTTGGAGAGCTGGTGACGAAGACCCCCGTTGAGTTCGCACATCCTCAGCGGTAATCCGTCCGGCCGGGCCAGACCCGGTCAGGGAAGCGAGCTTTACACCGGTTTCGCGAGCCAATCGACGAACCGAAGGTGGGGCCGCCGGGGCTGGGGGCGGGGCTACAGAGCTCGCTGGTGATGATTTGACGGCTTGAGGGGCAGCTGGGGACACCGTCGGGACAGGTTCGGTTTTGGGGACGGCTGCGGGGGGCGTACCCGCATTCGCAATCGAGCCCGCATTTCCAATCGAAGGGGTTGCTTCCCCTTCGGCGACCAGAAAGCCGATGACAGCTCCGACGGCCACCACACTGCCGGGTGCGGGGGAGTCGACGGGAATTCTCAGCAGTCCGCTATCAACGGCTTCAATGTCTTGCGCCGCCTTTTCCCCTTCCAGCTCAAAAACCGCATCCCCTGCTCGAACAAAATCGCCCTCTTTCTTGAGCCAGCGGACGAGAGTCCCCTCTTCCATGGACCAGCCGAGTCGGGGGATTGTGATTGCAAACGCCATTCTTTGAAGCCTCAGTGAAAAATGAATGAACGCTCAACAGGTCGGACTCAAATCCCGCTGACAGCGTCAGCTGACAGAGCCATCCGAGCGAGCAGGGGAGCGGGGCCACTGGCACCAGACATCCCCTGACACTCGTCGATTCGTTGATTTACTCGTTGAACAACTCGCGAATCGCCGCAGCGATCGCTTCTGGTTGTGGGACCACCGCTTTTTCCAAAGGAGGACTGTAAGGCGTTGGCGTAAAGGCACCATTGATCCGTTTGATCGGAGCATCCAAATCGTTGAAGCCTCGATCCGCGACCTGTGCCGCAACATCGGTGGCAAATCCGCAGGGGGCGAATCCTTCATCCACCACAAGCAATCGCCCTGTTTTCTTGACCGACTGGAGAATGGTGTCAATGTCGAGCGGCAAGACGGTGCGGGGATCGACCACTTCGACGGAAATCCCCTCTTTTTCCAGTTCGTCACAGACGGAAAGTGTCAGGTGGACCATTCGTGCCAGGGCCACCACGGTGATGTCACGACCGGGCCGCACGATCGCCGCTTTTCCAAACTCGATTTCGTACTCGGTCTCGGGGACAGGGCCTTTGATCGAGAGGATTTCGCGATGTTCGAGGAACAGCACGGGGTCGTTACAGTTCAGGGCGTGCTTGAACAAGCCTTTAGCGTCATAGGCCGATGAGGGGACCACGACTTTCAGCCCGGGGATCTGCGCGTACATCGCGTAGTAATTTCCCGAGTGGTGCGTTGCTGCCGAGTGACCGATCCCGATGCAGCCGCGTAGTAGAACAGGCATCTTCAGCCGGCCGCTGCTCATATACTGCATTTTGGCGATCTGATTGACGATTTCACCGACCGAGTCGAGCACGAAGTCGGCGAACATGAAATCGATGACGGGGCGGGTTCCGGTCATCCCCGCTCCGCACGCCAAACCGACAAACCCCCGTTCACAAATCGGCGTGTCACACAGTCGAGTTGGTCCATAGAGATCATAGAGTCCTGCGGTCGTTTTGAAGTTTCCACCTCGTTGTCCGATCCCTTCACCCATCACGAAGATGTTTGGATTCTTGGCCATTTCTTCGGAGAGGGCTTCATGAGTTGCCTGGGTCATCGTAATCTCGCGAGACGCTGTGGCGGGTCGCGTGTTCTCGAGGGGAATGATTGTTGACCGTGGCTGCTCGGAATAAGTGAACTGAGTTGCCGAGGCGGCCTCAGGCCAGGGACTCGCTTCGGCGAAGCGACGGGCCTCGTCGACCATTGCTTTCACTTCGGCTTCGACGGCTTCAAAATCGGCGGCGGTCAGGGCTTTCTTTTCGATTGCATGGGCTTTCAGACGCTGGATCGGACAACGCTTCTTCCATTCCTCGACATCTTCACGCGTGCGGTAAGTGAAATCTCCCATCCCTTCCGCGTGGGCTCGCGTGCGATAGGTGACGCATTCGATCAATGTCGGTCCGCCACCGGATCGAGCCCGTGCAACCGCTTCCCCGGCGATGCGATGTAATTCGGCCGCATCATTTCCATCAACCTTCAGTCCGGGCATCCCGTAAGCCGCGCCGCGGCTCCCCACACTGGGATTTCCGGCGGCGTACGCAAAGGGGACTTCGGTGGCAAACTGGTTGTTTTCGCAGATGAATAGAACGGGAAGCTTCCAGATGCTTGCCATATTGAGCCCTTCATGGAAGGCTCCGTTATTCACTGCACCATCGCCAAAAAACGCGACCGCCACGTGATCGGTCTTCATCAATTTGAAGCTGTAGCCTCCGCCGCAGGCCTGCAGAATGCAGGGGCCGACGATGCCGCTGGTTCCCATCATGCCGACTTCGGGCGAAAACAGGTGCATGCTTCCCCCACGTCCGCGGGAGCACCCGGTTTGTCGGCCGAAGAGTTCGGCCATGAGTTCTCGTGGTGGCATCCCTTTCGCGAGTGCATGTCCATGTCCGCGATGTGTACTGAAGACGACGTCCTTGTGCCCCAGATGAGCACAAACCGAACTGGCAATCGCCTCTTGGCCGACATAGGTGTGGCACGCACCTTGAATCAGGCCCCGCTGGTGGCAGCGGGCCAGCTCTTCCTCGGTCTGGCGGATGATCTGCATCGTGCGGTAGAGACTGAGATAGGCTTGGCTTGTTTGCGGATTTGTCATGAGTGATTCGAGTTCCTGGATGAAGAGTACCAATGATTCGGCCCCACCGGGCTGAACTTTGCCAGCGTGCTGATCGCCGACTCCTTCCGTACCAATTCTGTTGCTGTTTTCTGTTTCCGTAATGATTCTGTCAAAATCAGATTCTGTCAAAATGAGGCTGAATTCCAAGAGAAACTCAACGGCAGACCCGGCTTGATGAACCAAGCCCGCGCGACCGGCATCTCTGCAGAGTATGGCCGGATCAGGTCACCGGGTCCACGTATCGTCTTGTTCCCCCGCAATTCATGGCCAGGTTTCCGCCGTCCATCGGGATCAGTGCCCCGGTAATCCAGCTTGATGAATCCGATGCCAGTAACACGGCCAGTCCTTGAATGTCGTTGGGGTGCCCCAGACGTCCTGCAGGAATCCCCTGCAGAAAGCGGTCTTTGAGTCCGGGGTCTGCTTCAATTCGTTTTTCGAGCGAGGGATTCAAGACCTGCGCCGGTAAAATGGCATTTACCCGCACGCCTAATGCCGACCATTCGGTGCTGAGTTCCCGCGTCATCTGCACAACGGCCCCCATGGCCATACTATACGCGATATGACTGCGTCCCAGTGCCGAGATGCTGGCAAGCGACCCAATATTCACGATACTGCCGCGTCCGGCGGCAATCATTCGTCGCCCTGCTTCCTGACACATGCAAAAGCGACCATAGACGAGGTTTCGCCAGGTTTTTTCGACATCATCCAGCGAGATTTCTTCGGGTTTGCCGAGAACTCCTTCCCCCGCGACATTTCCGAGAAAGTCGATGCGGCCAAATTCTTGATCCAGCTTGCTGAAGAGCGCACGGATCGAATCGGGTGACGAAACATCGCACTGTACGGCGACCGCTTTCCGGCCTAGCTGCTGAATGGAATGGGCGGTCTGCTGAGCTCCTTCGGCATTCAGGTCCGCGAGGACGAGATCTGCACCATGTTCGGCGAGTGCCAGCGACATCGCACGCCCCATCCCGCTGGCCGCACCCGAGACCAGGGCGACTCGCCCCGAAAGATCAAAAAGTGGTGTCACATCAGTTCCTTATTTCGACAATTCTTTTGACAGTTCTCTGTGGGAATCTCTGTGGGAATCTCTGTGGGCCAGGTCGGCCTGATGTTGACCCGCCTCGGAATCCCCTCAACATCGTCGATTACTTTTTCATGAATCCTGCCATTAATTCCTGCAAGATTGGCCACTGCTTGGTCATGAAGACTAACAGGGATAACCCGAGGTAAAACAGTCCGCAACTGACCATGCCAGCGCGATGATACCACCGCGGCTGAATTTCTTTCGGCAATAGTGTGACGTTGATCCACAGCAATTGAAACGCGGTAATCCCAATCGCCAGATTATTCAGATTCGCGATGATCAGGGTCATCAATTTGGGTGTTCCGTACGTGCTGAAGAGATAGGCTGCCACCAGAGTCCACAACACATACGAGAACAACAGCGTGTAATAGATGTACTTGACTTGGTCGTCCCGCATCCGGTCGCGGGCATGGCGGCTGGCGGACCAGATGATGTCGGTCCAGCGACGGCTGAAATCCTCAACAATCGACATTTGACTCGGAAGCAAGACCGTTAATCCGACGAACAGGGTCACCGTCCACAAGATGCCACCCAGCGCAGGCCCAAAATTGGGGGCGTGCCGAATTCCATCCGCCGTGATCATCGCCTGAGCCCATTCCAGTTTATCGGATTGGTTATACAGCTGAGAATGGGAGGCGAATTCGAGCGACAGCAGGGCGGGCAAGGCCATCCCCATGAAACACCCTGGAGCCCAAACGACGATCTGATCCGTAAGAATATACTTCCACCAACCTCGCCAGCGGCGCAGGTTGTCGGGTGTGATCGGAAAAACTTTTCCCAGGTGGCTCAAGGTGATATCGCGACCACCGACGGCACTCGCAATCGCACCGACTTGTTTGCCCATTCCCCAGCCTTTGTCCCGAACGTAATTGCTGTACGTGGAATTGGCCAGCCCACCACCACCCGCGTACCCGGCAAAGGCTCCGAGCACCGCAATGTTTCCCAGCTCGATCAGGGGCCATGATCCCTCTTGCCACATTTGAATAAAGACATTGGTCAGCTGATCTTGACCATCGATTTTCACTGGGACATTTCCGAATTTGGCAAAACCGCTCATCACATTCCACCAATGCATGGGACTGACGAACAGGATGCCAATCGTCAGGCAAAAGCCGAGGACGACGGCCACCTTGATGGTCATGACTGTCTGCAGCATGTTGTAGATTTTCCCGCCGATCAGGACCGGCAACGCGACAGCCAGCAAACAGGTGTATGCAAGCATTGTCACCAGCCAGCGATCTTCGACGCCGGGGGGGCGATCGAGCCAGATGGCCGCCATGACGGCAGCCGCATTGGTCGATAAAGCGGGAATTAGCGCCGAAAGACTCAGAAACAGAATTACCGGTATCCAGAGCATCGGACCTGGTCGCTTGCGCATAAAGCCGGTCATCACCGGTTCACCGCAATACAACGCATAGCGAGCGCATTCGATGTTATAAAAGACCTGCAAGACGATCGCGACGGTGGCAATCCACATCAGTCCACCGCCATAACGGGCAGTGACTTCGGGGCCCAGCAGCCATTCACCGCCGCCAATCTGGATTCCCATCATGACGATTCCAGGGCCAATGAAGCTGGCCCAATGGCGCAACCCCAGCGGCCTCGGTTCGGGAAGTTCAGCAATGTCCCATGTCGGTAGACAGGTGACCGGAAGTTCAGATTGAGTAGTCATTCGTGAGCAGCGCCAGATGACGTAGTGTGTTTGGGAGAGATGACACGGTATCCCAGCCACGCTCAGGAATCAAACTCGGAGGACTTTTTGCGGCGATGACCAACAGAAATTGATCGATCCGCCGCATGTTACGGCGGGGGAATCGGCATGGTCGATTTCAGCGGTTTTGATCTGAAGCTGGGAAGCGGACCCGTTGGTCGTTCCTCTTTTGGGCAATGATGTTCCGTTGAGAGCAAAATCCCATCGAGTTCGGGCATGGCAGGATCAAATTGATTGATCGGATCATCAGGCCGGGGACACGCTGGTTCGCTTCCGCCGCAAAGTCAAACCCGATCTTGGTCAGTCCGTCAGAGGAGGAAGGGGGGCGTTCGTTGGGGGTGAACGGAACCTGTGGTCGCGCAATCAGTTTCAAGCACCGGTCGCCAGTATCGCTTCCGTCTGGGATGGTTCGGTCAGGTCGCGGGTCGGCATGCAGGTCGCTGATGAGGAGTGCCAGCACAAACAAGATCCGAGTCGCAGCGCGAAGTGGGTTCATCCGAATGATCCGATGCGAATAGCGGCGTTGTTTTTGCCTTCGGGTCTGATGCCTTGGGGTCTTGCTCTGGGTGGGGAAAAAACATTCCCCGCCCATGCGGAAAATCGCAGTGGCGGGGACGCGGAATCGACGCGATCACGACCTGTTTTCGGCTGGTTTTGGCGAGAATCGAGTTCGTAAACTCGGCAATTTTCCCGGCAGCCAAACCGAGATCACGTGCATCGACGTTTGAATTCTCCGGTTTCGGTATCGATTTCGATTTTATCACCGATTTCCACGAATGCCGAAACTTGCAATTCGTGTTTTGTGTCTTTCAAGACTGCTGTTTTTGTGATTTTTCCCGAGGTGTCGCCGCGGGCGACCGGTTCGGTGTACTCGACTTCTCGAATAATCGTCTTCGGGAGCACAACCGAGATCGACCGGCCTTCGTAGAACGTCACTTCGCAGACTTCTTTCATGTCGGGAGTGATATATTTTTCGAGGTCGGCGATGCTTTCCGCGTCAATTTCGTACTCATTGAAATCCGAGTCGACGAAAACGTGGTTGGGGGTGGCAAAATAGGAATAGGTACATTCCTTTTTCTCCATCATCACCCCTTCCAATTTTTCGTCTGACTTGAAAATCAGCTCGGAAACGCGATTGGTCAGCAGGTTCTTGGTCCGAACCTTGACGACAGCCTGGTTTCGACCGGACTTGTTGATTTGCGCCTTGATGACAACGACGGGTTCGTTCTCAATCATGATGACGTTGCCAGACTGAAGATTACTGGCGATCTTAACACTCATAACACATTTCCCATCTTGCCTGTCGAAAATTGAGAATCCGCATCCACCAACCGTGGTCATGACGCGTCCGCAACGTAAGCAGCCGAATCAAGACTTTCCACGAACGAAGCGTAACAGATTGTCGGCCAGATTTCCCGTTCGGTCAAGTTGGCAGGCCCAGACTTCTGTATGTTCCTGCAGGGAATTTCGAATCTCGCGGAAATCTTGCCATGCCGACGAAATCTCGCCCACCCCATTCCAGGCCTGCCAGCACCGCTCGACCACTGCCGATTTCGGAAAATCACTCAGGAATTGCCCCAGGAAAGCGTCGAGTTTGACCAGGTGTGTGTTTTCGGATTGGGGATAGATCTGCCACACAAACGGCTTGCGCGCCCATTGGGCACGGACGAACGAGTCCTCGCCCCGGACAAAATTCAGGTCACAGGACCACAGTAACCGGTCATAATCGGGTTGTGACAGGAACGGCAGCCCACAGACCGTCAGCTTTCCACGCTGCAGTGGCTGACCGGGAATCAGTTCTTGCTGAAACCAATTCGACACCTGGGTGGAAGGGAATCCTGGTGTCACCAGCACCGAAACAGGGACCGTTCCGTCCGCCCAACACTCAAGCAAAGGGGGCAAAGCCGGATTTTCGTAACAAAAAAGGGAAATCAGCAGTCCATCCGGATTCGGCGTCGAAATTCCAATCCGGGTCAAAAATTGAGCCGCCTCGGCGGGAGTGAAGGCGTGGCGCGAACGGGTGAGATCCCGTTCCTGCAAGACTCCACCCGTTTTTGTGGTGAATCCAGGGAAAAAGAAGTGCCGGCTCAATCGCGATCGTGGAGCGGGTGACATCAGTAAATGGCAATCTTCAACCCAGAGTTCGGCACTGAGGTACTCGAGGTTGATCCAGACGGGGGTCACTTCACGCTGAGCCATGCTGGCGAGATAGCGTGCGGGAAGTTCGCAGCCGAAGGCCTCAATCACCACATCGGCGACCTCGGCATCGGGAAACGCATCGGGCGAGTGGCGTGGCCAATAGCGAACATCGATCAGGCCGCACGGTTGCTGTTCGGCCGCCGGGGAAATGCCAGGACACAACTGGGCAAAACTTTCCAGGTGATCAACCCAAAGCCGGACTTCCCGATTCTGCTCGGCCGCCAACTGCTGGGCCAGCCGCCAACAAACGCCGATGTCTCCAAAGTTATCGACGACGGCACAAAAAATATCCCAGCGCGGCCGGGGCATGAGTTGCGCCTTGGCTGCTGGCATCTCTGTCACAAGGGATCTCCGTGACCAGAGGAAGGGGGGAGGCGATTCTCGTCCATCGTTACGATCCATGATTTGATGGGCTTCGATCCCCTCGTAACAAAACATATTCCGAAAAAACCAGATTTCCTCAACGCAGGCCACGTTTGATGTTGTGCGTGCAGGGACGAGGGGCATCGTCGCGGCACCGCTGTTGTCGCAAGTCCAATCGGCTGCGTCTATCTTGACTGTCGCGGGATCTGGCAAAAAGAAAAATTCGTCCAGGTGAACGGTCGGTCTGTAAGGGGTTGGCAAAAACCGTTTGAGTCAAAAAAACGAGAAATCCGAGCGAAACAAAAATGGTTCACAGAGGAATGTCCATCCCCGCTTGCTGTAAACTTTTCCGTCAAGTGATTACCATCATCTGGGAGTTAGGCAGATCGGCTGCCAAGCACGGATTGAATCTCAGTCATAGATTTGCTGCATCACTGTCATGCCGCCAGGAGAGACGTATGAGTCGAAAAACGTCGCGTCGCGAATTCATTCAAAACACATCGGCGATTGGAGCCGCAATCTTCGTGGGGGGAGCCGTTGACCTGCGCGGTCAAGAGCGGTCTGCGAACGAGCAACTCAACGTGGCCAGCTTTGGTTGCGGTGGCAAGGGTGCCAGCGATTCCAGTAATGCCGCCACATTTGGTAACGTCGTTGCCATTTGTGACGTGGATCGCAATACACTGGAAAGCAAGGGCAAATCCAAAGGCTTTGAGAACGCCGAACGATTCACCGACTACCGGGAATTGCTCGCCAAATACGGCAAGAAAATTGACATTTGCAACGTCAGTACTCCCGACCACATGCACGGTCCGATCACGCTGGCCGCAATGCGATCGGGAATCAGTTGCTACACACAGAAGCCACTGACCCGAACCATTTACGAAGCCCGGTTGCTGGCGCTGGTCGCCAAGGAAACGGGCGTCTGTACGCAAATGGGTAACCAAGGGACCGCACTGGATTCCTCACGCGAAGCGATCGCTCAGATCAAATCGGGTGTGTTGGGAACCCTGAAAGAAGTCTTTGCCTGGTCAAACCGACCCGTTTGGGCACAGGGACCTGGTCGCCGCATGGACCTCGCAAAATTTGCCGCTCAGGCAAAGAAAGACGATGCCGAAAGTGCTCCGAAACTGATCGAAAAGAAAAAGGAAGAAATCGCCAAGGCGATGGAGCGCGTGGACTGGAAGGCCTGGTTGGGTGTTGCACCTCCACGCGAATTCTGGCCAGGGATCTATCA
>JBIKZJ010000566.1:0-3531 GCA_044354755.1 Schlesneria sp.
GGCGATCGGTCCCCTGCAGGGTCGGGGAGAGGTCAAAGGGGACCAGCCAGATCTTGATCAGTTCCGCAATCAAACCGGTTCCCTGTTCGGGTTGGCCGAAGTGGGCATTTTCTTCGAGTTCCACCAGATCCAAGTTGGTTTCTGGGTCGGTTTTCTTACTCAGTTGTTTTTGCCAGGTGGCGACAAAAGCGAGTTTTCCCGTCTTTTCATCCACGAATTTCAGTTCACCGGCACCAAGGCAAAATAACGAGTTGAGGCGAAGCTGTTCACCGGGTGCCGAGTTAATCTGGGCTTCGATCGAGGGGACTTTCAGTTCGGATCCCTTCTGCGTCACGCGAACAAAGCGATCTCGCTTGTCCGATCCCATGGAAACAATCTGTGTTTCCGCGTTATAGGCGAGTCGGCCCATGTAGGCCTTGGCTTGTTGCGAGGCCGACACGATCTTGACTTGTTCCCCCGGACGTCCTTCCGCCTCAAACTGGCTTTCAGCCAGCAGCCAGCTGAATTCCAGGTCTCGTTCGACATGTTGATACTCGTTGTCCCGCCGCTTCTCGCCCGTGGCAACGGGTGGCGTCGACTCGGGCGATGGTTCGTCGGTCAGCGACTTTTTGGGCGAGAATTGCATCGTCAGTTTATAACAGTCCAGCCGATCGAGATTTTCCTTGGGGCCGGTCCAGACGATGACATCTTTCGTCAGGATCGCGGTATTGGTGACGACGGTGTATTCCATGTCACCCGCACACTTCACATTGATCGGTTTCAGTTCGTCCCCTTGGGGGGACTGAATTTCCAGACGAACATGCGAGTTTTCGGGGAGGCTGGGGTTGGCAATCAGCTGGATCGATTCCACTCCGTAAACGTGAGGCCGATCTTTTCCCGGCAACCCTTCGGCGGGAATCAGTTTCATCGCCATACGAGATGCGGATCCCCGGTGCGACTGAAACCGAAAACTGACGGGGTTCAGGGTATAGAGATTTAATTCCGCTTCATCGAAGATGAAGTTGTGACCAATGACCGACAGGCCATCGGGCCCGGTAATTTCGACATCCCCTTCCAGCATGGCGCGCACCACGCGACCCGGATTTGGCGTTCGCTCATCGAAGGCAAAGGCAAATTCCAGCAAGGCTCGTTCGCTGACAATGGAAACCGCTCGCTCCTGGCCTTCTTTATCGAGGCTGATCCAGACCATGGCGAACTTTTCGAAGCGAATTCGCTTGTTGTTTTCAACGACCGATCGCCAGGATTCGGTGTAAACAAAGGCCTGCTCGGCACGCAGCATGTACTTGGAATTCGCCGCCCAGACCTGGTGGGGAACATGCGTGGTTGCCACTCGCACGTTTTCGGCGGGCCGCTGGGCCCGGCTGTAGGTTTCGTCCTCGACCGGTTGTTCTGGCCGAATAGGAACCACCACCACGTTTCGCATTCCGACTGAATAGACACCGAATAGCCCGGTCAGGCTACCGGCGATCATCAGCGTGAAGAGAAATCGTTGATACATGATCCACGGATTGAATGAGAGCGAAAAACATAGATGATGCGACAGAATCAATCAACGACAGGATCACGAAGTGCCTGTCTGCCGAGATAACGAAGTGAATGTGTGCTGAAGTTGAGGGAAACCAAGAAGTTAAGATGACGAGAAAACGATTGCTGTTCACGATTCCCGTTAAGACGGAGGGGACGCAGCCGCTGCGGGGGTTTGCCGTTGGTCCAATCCAATGACATCGGTGATATCGATCATTCCTAAGGGGATTCCCCCGGCGTCCACCACCGGAAGTTCACTGACATGTTTGGCACTCAAAAGTTGTAACGCTTCTTCTAAGATGGCATCGGGGCCGATGGTCAGGGGGCGGACCGTCATGACTTCCGAGATCGGGCGATCAAACTGCGTATCGCGCCGCTGTTCGAGCAATCGGGCCAGGTCGCTGTCGGTGAACAGGCCTGAAAGCTGTCCTAATTCGTTGACCAGAATCACGGCACCCGTTCGACGGCCGGGTCTTGACCGACTGACGAACACCTGACGAATGGTCGAGTTATCGGCGGCCACACGAATCTGATCGACCGGTCGCATCACATCTTTCACCGAGGCGAGGCGGCGTCCGAGGCTGCCCCCTGGATGAAAACCGGCGAATTGCTGTGGGGAAAACTGTTTTCTCTGACTGGCGACCAAGGCGAGTGCATCTCCGATGGCGAGCATGGCGGTGGTACTGGTCGAGGGGGCCAGGCCATGAGCCCCCGCTTCGATCAGCCGCCCGAGACAAATGGTGGCATCGGCCTGGGTTCCCAGCGTACTGGCATCGCTGGCGGTAATGGCGATGATCGCTTGTCGCTGGTTGCGGATGATCGGTAGCAGCCGGGTCAGCTCTTCGGTTTCCCCGCTATTCGAAAAAATCAGCCACAGATCCTCGGCACCGACACACCCTAAATCCCCATGCAGGGCTTCGGTCGGATGCAGGAAATAGGCTCGAGTTCCCGTGGACGAGAGCGTCGCCGCAGTCTTTTGGCCCACCAGCCCCGCCTTGCCAACTCCGGTGACAATCACACAGCCGCGGCACTGGGACAAGAGGTCGACCGCATTGCAGAAACGAGCGTCCAGCGAGCGGGACAATTCGACAAGTGCCTGAGCTTCGGTGGCCAGAATAGCCCGACCCGCACGCAATTGTTCTAAATGCGTGAACGGAACGACCGTGCGTTCGAATGCAACGCTCATGGGCTAGCTTCCTTGCTGTGCAGGACCTTAACCTTCCTGGTCAAGGGTGGCGGAGTGTACCGGTCTGGCGAAAGACGGTCAATCGGATTGTCGGCACGTGTTGCCAGGGAAAATACAGGGGGCGTAACCGGGTGAATTTCCGACTTTCCGAGCAGTCGGCGGAAAATTGGACGTCAATACGGATCAAGAACAGGGATTCAGAGCGCGCCAACAGGCCAACTCTCTTCCGATTCCAGGTCTGTTGATGATGAACCATACGGTACCGGCGTAAGGTGTGACGGCATGCCCGTTGCCAATCGGGCGCAATACCCGATGCGAATAATTTGGCATCAATAGAAACGAGAAAACCGAAACATCGTTTTCCGCCGGTCCTGCCGCCAGGATTCGTTCAAACGCGGAATCATCGTCGTCTGTCCAAAAGATCTGCGACCGGCCATGACCACGATTGAGTGCCAGGTCAAATCCGCCCGCTTCATCGACTCGTTGTGGTCGTGGCATCAAATCGGTTTAAGAATTTGTGAATTGGCGGTCAAAGAATCCTGATCCGTTTGATTTCTCACGCGGCGATTACCCGAACCGGATCTCACAGCCAAAGACTGCGGGGAGGTCCTGTCCCCTCGCCCCGGTACTCCGGGGAGAGGGTTAGGGTGAGGGGTTCTTCGAACGTCAAGATCACCCGCGGCAGTTCGCGATCCTTTCGCAATTCATTTTCTGTTGAATCACCAAGAATTCGACGAGATGTTACCGCTTAACGGCAGCGGGAAAAAGACCCCTCACCCTAACCCTCTCCCCGGAATACCGGGGCGAGGGGACACACACCA
>JBIKZJ010000010.1:0-37410 GCA_044354755.1 Schlesneria sp.
CAGAGCCCCTCACCCTCACGCAGAGCCCCTCACCCTCACGCAGAGCCCCTCACCCTCACGCAGAGCCCCTCACCCTCACGCAGAGCCCCTCACCCTCACGCAGAGCCCCTCACCCTAACCCTCTCCCCGGAGTACCGGGGCGAGGGGACAGGACCTGCCCGCAGTCTTTGCCTGTGAGATTAGGTCCGTGTAATCGCCTCGTAGAAACAACGGAGACCGGTCAAAAATGGACCAAATAGACGGTATGCGATCGCGTTGTTCGTCATCATGCCATGAATACTCGTATCGCTCTTGGTGGTATGGTCTTTCACGCGTTGAATCGTGGAATGGGGCAGCACGCATTGTTTTGGATGCCTGCGGATGACTCGGCGTTCGAAGACTGCTTGAACAAGTGCTCGATAAGGATCCGAACCGGAGTGAGAATCGATACGTTGCTGCGTTCGACGTAGACAACTCTTTGGATCCGATCCGTCGATCCAAGAGACGGCCAAGCAGCTGAGTCTCGAGCCGACTCTCCGCCCCCGAGGGAAGCCAAGAAAACCCGACTGAACCAAGCTGAGCGTCGATGTCTGCACCGCCTCAATTCTCACTGGAAAACAACGGAACTTGAAAATCGCTGGACTTGTCCTCTTCATCTCGCCAAACTCCATTAATCTCAGTAGCAACAGTAAGCAGGCTCTGGCCGATCTGACCCCATTTGCCCCCTCCTCATGACGGAAACGGCTATGAGTAACATCCCACTAAACCGCGACTTTCTCTGGGAAAACTTGCTGGAGCAGGTTTCCCGGCCCGGCTTTTTTGAAAAGAACGGCGCGATGTTCTCGCGCCGGGCGATGCTGGCCAAGTCTTTCAATGGCCTTGGCACGCTGGGCCTGGCAGCGGCGCTGGGCCAGCGGGCTGCTGCGGCCGGTATGTCCAGCGGGGGGGCGAGTGCTTCGGCCAGTCCGCTGACGCCCAAGCTGCCCCATTTCGCCGCCGGGGCCAAGCGTGTCATTCATCTCTGGATGAACGGTGCACCGTCGCAGGTCGATACCTTCGATCCCAAGCCATCGTTAGAGAAATTTGCCGGTCAGCGTCCGGAAAGCACCGTGAAACTGACCACGGAAAACGCGACCGGGGGGCTGATGCCATCGCCGTTCAAATTTTCGAAATACGGTGAGGCGGGAATCGAGATTAGTGAGCTTTTTCCGGAGGTCGCTGCATTTGCGGATGATTTGTGTGTGATTCGTTCCATGCAAACTGACGTGCCGGTTCATGAATCATCGAATTGGATAATGTTTACCGGCAGCATTCAGCCGAATCGTCCCTCCTACGGCTCTTGGCTGCTCTATGGGCTCGGCAGCGAGAATGAAAACCTGCCGGGCTTTGTCGTTCTGGGCGAACAGGGCCAGCCGGTCAACGGCCCCTCGAACTGGAGCAGTCGTTTTCTGCCGGGCATTTATCAAGGCTGCCAAGTCGCGTTACCCCAAAACTACAACCCGCGCGAAGTGATTCCTTACCTGCAGAACACGCAACTCTCTCCGGCGACGCAGCGCCGCGAACTCGACCTGATTCAGCGTTTGAATGCCATGCACGAAGAACGTCGGGGGGCAGAGAATGCGATGAATGCCCGCATTCAATCGCTCGAAATGGCTTTCAATATGGAAAGTTCTGCAGCGGCCGCGTTTGATATCAGCGATGAGACCCCCGCAACCCAGTCCGCCTATGGGTTGACGGGGCCGGAGTCGGAACTGGTGGCCACCAGCGGGGATGGTGGCTTCAAGCGGGCCACCTTCGGCCGGAACTGTTTGCTTGCCCGCCGCCTGGTCGAAAGAGGAGTGCGCGTTGTGCAGGTTTATTGCGGCAAGAGCCAGCCATGGGACCATCACTCCAACAACAGCGAATCGCACCGCAATCACGCCAAGGTGGTTGATCGCCCCATTGCGGCACTGCTGGGAGACCTCAAGCAACGAGGCTTGCTCGAGGAGACGCTGGTTTTGTGGGGCGGCGAGTTTGGCAGAACTCCGACTTCCCAGGGAAACGATGGGCGCGATCATAACCATCACGGGTTCACGGTTTGGATGGCGGGAGGGGGCGTGAAGGGGGGCATGACCTATGGTGCCACGGATGAATTCGGCTTTAAAGCCGTGGAGAAACCCGTCCATGTGCATGACTTGCACGCCACGATGCTCCACCTGATGGGGCTGAATCATGAGACGCTGACCTATCGCTACAGCGGTCGCGATTTTCGTCTCACAGACGTGCATGGCAATGTCGTAAAGGAAATCCTCGCATGAAAGTGGAACTGATCATCAAGTGCTGGTTGGTCGGTGTTAGCTTCGGGGTCAGCTTCGGTGTGAGCTTAATTGGCTCGCTCGCTGCGGGGGAATTGGACCCTGCAGGTATCGAGTTCTTCGAGACCCAGGTTCGCCCTCTGCTGGTGAATCATTGCTACAAGTGCCACAGCGATGAAGCGGCCAAGGGTGGGAAACTCAAGGGGGGGCTTTTGCTTGACACTCGCGCGGGGGTCCAAAAAGGGGGCGACGAGGGTCCGGTCATCAAGCCGGGAAAGCCGAACGAAAGCTCACTGGTGACGTCCGTTCGCTATACCGATGAGAATCTCCAGATGCCGCCGAACGAGCGTTTGTCGGGCGAGCAGGTGGCGATTTTGGAAAAATGGGTCGCCATGGGTGCGCCTGATCCGCGCGAGAGTGTTGCTTCGAGCAAACGCGTGATTGACCTCGATGCCGAACGCAAACAGTGGGCGTTCCAGCTGCCGGTGAAACATCCAGCACCCAGCGTTACTGACCTGAGCTGGCCCAAGCAACCGCTCGATTTTTTTGTGCTGGCTGCACTCGAAAAACGGAAACTCCACCCCGTCAGACCTGCGACCAAGCGCGAGTTGATCCGGCGGGCGACTTTCGACCTGATCGGCCTGCCGCCGTCACCCGAGGAGTGTGAGGCGTTTGAACGGGATACAGACCCGGCAGCCTACGAGAAGATGATCAATCGGCTGCTGGATTCATCGCATTATGGTGAACGTTGGGGCCGCTACTGGCTGGATGTCGCGCGTTACGCGGACGACCAGGGCAACTCGTTCTTAACTCCGACTCCGGCTGCTTATCGGTATCGCGACTGGGTTGTGGAGGCTCTTAATCGAGATATGCCATACGACGAGTTCGTGAGGTTGCAGATCGCAGGTGATGAATTACCAGGCCCGGCGACCGATTACGTGACCCGACTGGCCGGACTCGGCTTTCAAGGACTGGGTCCGCAGTTCCGGAAAGGGGCTGCTGGGGAAGCGAAGGCGAAGGCCGACGAATTGGAGGATCGAGTGGACACACTGTCTCGTGGGATCTTGGGTCTCACGGTCTCTTGTGCTCGGTGCCACGATCACAAGTTCGATCCCATTCCCACACGAGACTACTATTCGCTGGCAAGTGCTTACAATGGGGCGGAATGGTCCGACCGTATGCTGGCGGCCCCTGACATCATCGAAACTCATAGGAGATGGGCTGAAGAGGTCCAGCAACAGAAGGCGAGTTTGCAGAAATGGAAAGAGGATCAGGCGCGGCAACTTGGCCGTCTGGCTCTCGAAAAAGCCAATGCCTACGTGATCTCGGCGTCCAAAATATCCGTCCTTCGCAGCCACAAACTCCCCGTGGATGAGGGGGCATTTGCACGGCAGGAGGGGTTGGAACTCTACTTCTTGGGTCGCTGGGTGAAAGTCCTCGAAGAGCCGGGCGATGAGCCGATCCTCAAGGGTCTCCGTGATGCGGCAAAGCAGGCGAATCAGTCTGGCAACGTGGCGACCTCCGATGCCATGCGGCAGCAGGTGGAAGCTTTTCAGAACATCGTCCTGACCTCGCTTGCCGCGCTCAAATCCAGCGAGCAACCCTCTGCAGACCCATCACAAAAGCCGGCACCACTTTCCGCCGATCAGGCCAGACTGCTCAATGTGCTCTGGAAAGACTCCAAGGGGCCGTTCTTTGTCGCCGAGAATGACCTGGTGGGTTTGCTCGCCGAACCCCATAAGCAGCAAGTGGCCGAGCTTCAAGCTCAGTTAGAGACTCTGACCAAAACACCACCCCCCTCGGGCCCCCTGATGCCGAGTGTCCGAGGAGGAGCTCAGCCGATGCAGGTTTTCATTCGCGGAAATCCTGAGAAACTCGGCGAACAAGCGCCCCCTGGATTCCTGCGTGTCTTGAGCAATCCGGATGAACAACCCGGCGGCAAACCCTTTACGCGGCTTGATTTGGCCAACGCGATCGTCAATCCCCAAAACCCGCTGACCGCGCGGGTCTTCGTCAATCGGATCTGGCATTATCACTTTGGTCGGGGAATCGTCCCTACGCTGAGCAATTTTGGAAAACTGGGCAGCCCCCCGACGCACCCGGAATTGTTGGACACCTTGGCCGTGCAGTTCATGGAGGCAGGCTGGTCCGTGAAATGGCTGCATCGCGAAATCATGCTTTCAATGACGTATCAGCTGTCCAGCGCCCAAGAGACGGACAACATCGCCACTGATCCTGGAAACGAATATCTGTGGCGGATGACACCCCGGCGTCTCGATTTCGAAGCATGGCGCGACGCCATGCTCAGCGTCGCGGGCAAGCTTGATCCGCAAGTGGGGGGACCGTCCATCGACCAGTCAGCCCCAGGGGTCAGTGAGGTGGCAGGATTCAACTTTTTTACGCGGCTCAATGGTTTTGAAGCGGACAATCCTGCTGGCCGTCGGCGCACCCTGTATACCGTGGTCAGTCGTTACGCTCCCAATGCCACGCTCACACTCTTCGATTTTCCTGAGCCAAACGTGACCAGCGACCAACGCAATATCACGACTGTGCCGCAACAGCAGTTATTCGTGCTCAACAGTCCGTTCATTTTCGAGATGAGTCGTGAATTCGCGAGACGCCTGGAAAAGGCTGCTGCGAATGATCAAGATCGTCTTAAACTCGGATGGCAACTGGCGTATGGGCGACCGCCGACCGTGGAGGAAATTGCGGTGGCGACGGAGTTTCTTGAGGCTCCGATTGAGCTCACAAAAGCGGATCGATTGAGCCGTTGGGAGCAGTTATCACACGCATTGCTGGCCAGCAACGAATTCCTGTTCCTGCCATGAATCCATATCACCCTCACCCACCACAAAATCTGTTCCCCCGGCCGTTCGATCTGTCCGTCTTGTTGGCCGCGCATCCCGGACGCGCGCCCGAACCTGAAAACGCCCCGGAGTGACTGGCATGGTCACCTCGACCGGAGAACATCAAGGGGACCCGGAGAACATCAAGGGGACAGGGTGCGCCAGTGAAAGCTGGAGGAGAGGAGCGAATGCAAGTTTCGCACGAGGTGAGATCTCGCCAATCGCCTTGGCCCCGAGTGATGCGTCGATATGGACAACCATCCAGTCGAAGCGTTCACAGGAGAAAGTCTGAGCTGTGTATTGAGCTCCGGACGAGATAAAGGGGGGGATAAATCTCGTGGTTTTTAATTTGACTGATGATAACAACTGACCGGTCCTCTTTATCTCGCCAACGTGGCCATCATCGCTCCGCGTGATGAGGTTATATCACGGGACTATGATTTTTTCGAGCTCGCCTGCAACACACTCGGATCATAATTCTTGGAAAGATTCAGACAGAAAATCAAACTGGAAAACTCGGGTTTATGAGGACTGGGAGCTCTCTCGTTTTGCCGAGATGCTCGCGTTGACTTACATTCAAATATTTAAAATTTGTCAGTTTTTTACGATTGATCGGTTCACGACGGAGTCTCATCCTGATGAGCGATGATCGCTACGTTGTAAAGAATAAAGGGAAGCTGCTCATTGAATGGACGCGGTTCCTTTTCCGTGAGAGGTAGGTTGACTCGTGCGATCCCATCGCGAAGTCGAGAAATCGGCCACGAAGTGAGCAGGGCCGGATTCGTCTCGGCATTTTGAGCCGATCGCCAAAGTGATCCACATCGCCACTGTTCGGCACGCGAAACTCATTCCGCTCGCAAGGCATTCGGCTCAACGTACCAGCAGACTGTCAGAAAGTGCTCGTCATCCTGGATCGGAAAACTTTTGAAACGCCGTTGATACAGAGGACGTTCGCCGGATGTGTGGTGATGAGCGTGCTACCGCATCGTGTGCGTCGCGGGTCACCCCACGCAGAGATCGAATCCTCTCACCGTCAACATTCGGACGCAATACCCGATGCCAAGGATTGGGCATCCATGGACCTGAGTCGATCGGAATCATCGTACGCATCCAGTTTTCCGTCAGGATTCGTTTGCATGCGGAATCGTCGTCGTCTTTCCAAAAGATCTGCGTCCGGCCATGACCACGGTTCAGTGCATGGTTACCCCACTCGCTTCATCTTGACTCTTTTGCACCTTTGTGAGTTCCACACGCTGCATGCTGGCCATCTGAATTAACGATGACTCGATGAACGCTCGCACCGCGTGCGTGATCTCTGCTAAACTCTCGGCGACGATCTCAGGCCTCCGTGTGATGAGAATGATTTCTCGGATTCTCAGAATCTTGAGCAGATCAATCCCGAGTCGTAAACGGTCACATCCAATCGAGTCCCGAAGTTGTCACCACAAGAAGCCTGCAACGCGTCACCACCAGTTTCTGCTGTGAATAAAATTCAAAACACACGTTTACGATTTATTAAAGATATAAAATGCGCGTCGGATTACTCACCTATCACAAGTGTTTTAATTACGGTGCCTATTGGCAGGCTTCGTGCCTCGCTAACGCGGTACGTTCCCGGGGTCACGACGCGGTGATTCTCAACCATGAATCGTGGCGTGCAACGCTGAGGGAATGGATCTGCGGCCTGAATCCGGTGACACCGGCCTTCAGTCCTCTGCAGGCTTATCCCGGTTACGCTTTGAAGATATCGGGGTTTCTGAGGGCTGGAGCTCGACTACCGCTCTCACGCAAGTTTGCACTTAAGCAAGCTTCGAACCTGGAAGATTTTGACATGGTGATTGTCGGTAGCGATGAGGTGTGGAACCTCAAACATCCGTGGTACGGTGGGTGTCCCCTGTTTTTTGGAAAAGGGATCCGGTCCAGACGACTCGTCTCCTATGCTGCCAGCTTTGGAAATTACCCGGCTTCAGAGGGGTTGTCACCGGAAATCGCCGAGGCCTTCCGGCGATTTGAGACGATCTCGGTGCGAGACGACAACTCGCGAGAACTCATTCAGGGCGCCCTTGGTGTCAAGCCGGAAATCGTGCTCGACCCGTGCCTGCAATTCGAGCCCGAGCCCGATTCAGACTGTCAACTCCCTGATCGACCCTACGCTGTTGTTTATGGCCATTCCTTTTCTTTTGCCTTCGCCAATCGAGTCAAGCAATGGGCCAGAGAGACGGATCTCCGGCTTATCAGCGTGGGTTACCACAACGCGTGGGTCGACGAGAACCGGCACTCGGCAACTCCGGATGACTTCGTCCACTTGATGCGGAGCGCCCGCGCCGTGGCGACCAACTTCTTCCACGGCTGTGTCTTTGCGCTGAGGTACGGTCATCCGTTCGTATGCGAGGCAATGGCCTACCGCGCGATTAAAATTCGCGATCTCTTGGCTTTGGTGGGTGCCGAACCTCATCAGTTGGAATCGGAAAATGACGCCGAGATCGCTCTGAACCGGTTGAGTGAGCCCCTCAGCCCCGCGATTTTTGCGCGGATTGATCGGCTCCGTGAGTCTTCGGCTAACTACCTGAATCGGGTGCTGGCTGAGGGGAAGTGATGGAAGACAACAGGCGTCAACTCAGCCCGATCGAGATTCTTCAGGCCGACCTTTGATTAGATTCCGACGCCGCCAGCGAACGCGGGTTTTCACAAACTTTCAGGTTTTTCTTTCGACGCGAGTGCGGGGAACGTCGTTTCCCTTCGTGAAAACAACTGGAGCGGTCCCCCTTAGCTCTCAAGATGAATCACCTAAGTCATGTTGAAGTACCGATGAACGACAAAATTGTTGTTGATCGCACCGTTTACGGAAAAGGCGAACCGTCGAATCTCTGTCGCAGGAGTGCTGGTTGTGTTGGTATAGGTGACAGAACGCAGTGCCGCCTGGAAGTTGGCAACGCTATCTGTTCCTGTTAGCGTCAAAGTTCCCGTGCTTGCGTTGAAAGCACCAGTAATTTTCAGCGTGTTGGTAAACGCCAGCAAGTCTTGATCGTTGACGTAATTCGCGTCAATTTGGACGGTCGCGTCTGTGATATTGCCGGTGGTTGTATTTCCCAGGGTCAACGTAGTCGTGACCGGTACTGCCCCACTGCCCGGCACATAACTGCCGGTCGACGTTTCGACATTGGAAATCAGAGAGGTCGTGTTGAGATACCGATAGGCGCTCGCGCTGGTGCTGGCTCCATCGCTGGCCCCGATCGTAAATCGCCGAATATTCGGCGTTGGGTTCACGCTGGTGTTTTGGTACGTGATGGAGCGCAAGGCGGTCTGGTAACTGGCCACTGCGTCCGTGCCGGTCAGTGTCAAAGTTCCCGTGGATAAGTCGAAGCTGCCCGTAATCTGGGAAGTGTTGGTAAACGCCAGCAGATCTTGCCCCGCCTGGTAAGTGGGGCCCAGGCTGACGGTCGCTCCGGTGAGCCACATGCTGCTGGAGTCAGTGACAGTTACGGTTGATGTCACGGGTATAGCCGTTCCACCCGCCATGTAGCTGCCTGTGGTTGTTTCCACATTCGACACCGTCACAACTTCCGGGATGTTGACTTTCTGGAAAATGAGTGAGCCATCGATAACTTTACCATTCGAGGCAGCGACGAGCAGGTATCCGTATCCGCCGGTGTAAGCGTTATCGAGAGGGGCTCCCGCCGTGCCGACGATCGTTTGTGTCAGGCCTGGGACTTTATCGACTGGAGTAGCAGGTACGTAGATGTGCGCGTGACCGGCAAAATAGTATCTCCCGTCCAGATTGACGAAGTTCTGGAACAGACTGACCGCTGTCGCTCCGGAATTCCCGAGGAGCTCCGTAGCGGGCACGTGGCCGTGCATCACCGAACTGGTGTATTGACCGTCTAACAACGTCTTCAGGGAAGCCAGTGCATCCGCCTGTCGGCTCGTGGCATGACCATCAATGGGGCCGTATTGCCCAGTATGGTCCGAGCTGGGGCCGTAGTTATCGAGACCAATGAAGAGAACGCTTTTGTGGATAAAGTCGTAAGAGAGTTCCGCGTTGGGTCTTTGTTGTTCCGTTGACTCGAACAGCAGCGTTGTACTATCGCCGGACCCGAGCGGAAAGACCTGTGTGGGGAAGGCATTCACATAGTTGGTTGCGGGGTTTGCCCTGTTCGCGATCTCATGATTGCCCAGCACGATGTGGTAAGCCGGCATATGATTCGTGTCGGCCGCTACTCCAGAAATGGTGTGCTTCCAGAGCTCAAAGGCCGCCGGGGCGCCGTCCGTGTTCTGTCCTCTGTGTACCAGGTCACCAACGAAGAGTACGAAATCCACATTGTCGCGGAGAATGCCGCTGGCCACCTTCTTCAGGACAGTCGTGTTAACCTGGTGAGTCAGAAGCATGCCCCGATCGTCACCGGTGACTGCGAATTTCCACACCGTTTTGGGAGGGGTCACGTCGAGCGTGACTTGGAACTGATCACTGAATTGTTCTGAATGGTCTGCCGTGTTCAGGCCAGTCCGCACGATCGTCGTTCCATTGGTATTGACGAAACGGAGGCTCGCGATGTCACCCGCCACGAGGCCGGATGAGGCGCTCAGCGTCGCGTCTGACAAGAGGCCCAGATCAATCGTACCCAGATGCCGAGCCGCCACAACAGGGCTTTGGGATGTGGCGGCAGAGACAGAGCCGATCGTTGCGTTGGCGATGAAATCGACCGCAGGGTCGGGGATCGGCGCAGAACCTGGGTTCACGCCGGCGTAAATGTTCACCGAAGACAGCAGCCCGCCCACCGTCACGCTTCCGATGCGACCGGCGCTATCGATCATCGTATTCTTGAACCAGTCCGCGATAGCGATCGTCCCGATATCGGCCGCTTGAATGCTCGTGCGACCGATATCGAAACCCGTCCAGGTAGCGGCTGATAGCGACCCGATCGCGCCCCCGACTTGAATATTGAGTCCTTGAACATCGTGGAACGACAACGCCCCGGCAGCACCGTCGATCGTGAGCAGGAGGGAAAGCGTCGTCGTGACGTTGTTCAGCGCGACCGAATTGACGGCACCGTGGATTTGCATGTTACCGACGAGGTTGACGGGGGATGCGTCGATCGCAGCCACCGCGCCGTAAATCGAGATTGAGCCGATCGTCGTCGACGGGCCGGAAGTCACGATCTTCAACACAGACTGGTTTGTCGTGCCGCTCAGAACCAGGGATGTCGCATTGCCTCCACCCTCCGGCACGAAGATGACGCCCGTTCCCGGCCCGGCGAGAGTCACCGTGACGTTTACTCTGCTGGAGTCGACGTAGTTCGCGGCGGTCCCGTTCAGGAAGCCCAATGCGTTGGTCACGATCTCAACGGCGCCGATGTCGGCCCTTGCACCAGAGACTCGCGGATTGCCCGACTGATCGGTCGAGGTGTTCACCACCAGCGGACCGTTATTGATCAAGGGGCTATCGGAAACCGGCGGACATGTCGGAGTCGTGCCTCCGTAAAACCCAAGCGGCTTGAGGAGAGGAGGAAGACTTTCCAGGTTATATTCGCCTTCGATCGAACCGTAACCGTCAATCCCCGGCGTCGCGTTCGAGTCGGTGATCTGAATCAGGGAGTACGTCGCTTGGATTTCACCAGAGATGTCGGCTCCTCGGCCACTCGCAACATTCCTGTACACGGCCGTTGCGCTGAGAGTGATTTGGCCTCCCTGGAACGGTACGTTGTAGATGCCACCGCCGTCATTTGCCTGATTCGCTACAATCGTACTGAAATCGATGGAGACTGTACCCTGGTTGCCGCCGATCTAACCGTCCACACCCTGAAGATCAAAGCCGATTTTGTTCCCGCGTGGTTTTCGAATGCTGTTCTCGAAAAAATCTCGTCCCAGGTGCCGGAAGAATGAGGGGAGACAACGGTATCGGGATCTCGCCAGTTTTCTGGCGAGTAAACAACGGTCCCATGCATCAGGGAGTTGGCCTTAGTTGCCCGAAATGGGAGAGGATCGTCCAAAATGCGATCGTGATTTTTGACTCAACATCAAGAGAAAAGCGGACTTCCGGTTGACATTGGCTCTCGTGCGAAATATAGATCAGGGGTTCAGCTTGAGATCAGAGGTTGAAAAACTGACGGTTTTTCTGCCTCTGATCCCGCGCTGGAGGATTCCTTCACGTAAAAACCTTCACGGTTGGGGAAATTCATGTCTTCCGCATTCGGGTCTTTCGATCTCGAAGAAAATCTGTCGGCCTGTGAACAGGCACTCAACTATCAGTTTCAGGATCGCGCGTTATTGCTCCGTTGCCTGACGCACTCGTCCATCGCCCGAACGCGCCTGGATTCCAACGAACGTCTGGAATTCCTGGGTGATGCGATTTTGGGGACGATTGTTTGCGAGCTGCTCTTTCATCGTTTTCCCGAGAAAACCGAAGGAGAGCTGACGCGGATCAAATCAGTGGTTGTGAGTCGGACGACCTGTGCCAAACTGACGCTCGATTTGAACTTAGGAGATTTCTTGAGGCTGGGGAAGGGGCTTGCCGAGGGTAAGAAAATTCCTCCCTCGGTACTGGCTGCTGTGTTTGAATCGATTATCGCTGGCCTGTATCTGGATGGGGGAATGGATGTTGTCAAGCCATTTCTGATTCAGCTGATTGAGCCCGAAATTGAGCGGACGATCGAATCGACACATGGGCGGAACTACAAGAGTCTGCTGCAGCAGGTGGTGCAAAAGCACCAGCGAGGAACGCCGGTCTACCAGTTACTGGAAGCGTGTGGTCCCGATCATTTGAAGTGCTTCAAAATCGCTGCGGTGATTGGCCCCGAGATCTACGCGGCAGCCTGGGGGCCGAATAAGAAAGAGGCCGAACAGCGGGCTGCCGAAAATGCCTGGCATCAATTACGCGGGGAATTGGCCCCCTTTTCGGCTGATGAGATTCCGATCTCCGCCCACTGATCCGATCTCCGCCCACTGATAAAGTTCTCTTTGCAGAATCCGGCCGTCCTGCTATCACTCCAATACCCCCCTCCCTATTTTCCGTTTGAACAGTTCAAGGGCTGTCCGATGAAGGCCATTTGCGTTCCATCTCTGTGGCTGGCGAGTCTGATGACGGCTGTCGTGGTCAGTTTCAGCGGCTGTACAGTGGGAGGAAAAAGTTTTTCCATCGACAGCAATTCCCGCGTTCCTTTTTTTGGATTGGAACTGCAAGAAAGAAAACCCAAGAGTACGGCACCGGCTTTCCGGTCCATTTCCTGGTCGGGTGGCGGAACTCCTGAGGTGGAAGTTGCCTTGCAACGAACCGCAATCACAACCATTGTTTTGCCAACGTGGGGCAAAAAAACGGTTTCTCTTGATACGCAAGAGGATTTGATTGCTCGTCCTGCGGTCCCTCCACGGGTTGAATCCCGGCGAGAGAACGCGGCCACTCAATCGACTCTCATTCCGCTAACGATCTCGTCAGATACCGGCCCAGACCAAAAAACCAACTTGCGAAACGTCGATTTCCAATAAACTTCTCGGCGTGCGATGACGAAACGACTGTCGCATGAGCATGATATCGCTCGTGCAGGTTGTCGTTTTTCGGATTTCTGCCCCACGTGGCCTCGCCGTCTGAACCCCGCATGTTTGGCCGTTGGTTTTCCTTCTGAGGGCGGGGTGTTACACTTAGGAAGAGAGCCGGGCTTCAATCCCTTTGTCACCAAAGGGTTTCTTCGGTACTTGAAAGTGGCTCGATGGTTCGACAGGAATGAACCGCAGGAAATTCGCGTGATTGACGGGGGTCTGCTGCGGAATACAATCGCCGATGAGGATGCCCGGATGACGCGGTTGCCCGGGACCATTCATTGGTCGGATAGAGGGTCCTGAATTCATTAGAAAGAGCAGGTTTCGGTGCAAGTCGACATTTCCGTCCGGCACGGACACGGGACATTGAGTCCCAGTGTTAGCGATCACATCAGAACCAAGTCTGAAAAACTGTTAACGTTTTTCGACCGGGTCACCGCGATCAAAGTGATCGTTGATTTTTCCAACGATCGAGCGAACGTCGAAATCCTTGTGGATGCCGAACATCGCCATGATCTTGTGTCTCATGAATCGGGGGCAGTGGGTGAGGCCGTCACTCCTGTTTTCGACGCGGCACTGCATAAGATGGAGCAGCAACTGCGGAAATACAAAGAAAAAATTCAAGACCATCGGCGAGACCCTGCACTCGGCGAGATCGCTGAAGCAGCGGAAAAACGTAACCCCGAAGCCAATCCGTAAACCTAACGACATTCGAGATCAAAGTCAAAAAGGGGTTATTTCATGAAGTTGTGCGACTTCGTCGTTTCAGGAGCCATTGTTCCTGGACTTCCTGTTGGAAGTAAAGAGACGGCAATTCGAGCCATGGTATCGAGTCTGCAGCAGGCCGGAAGCATCAAAGCAGAAGACGAGGACAATATTGTCGCTGCGATTTTGAAGCGAGAAGAACTCGGTTCAACTGGGATTGGGCGCGGTGTGGCTGTGCCTCATACTAAACATGGTTCCACGGATAAGCTGATTGCTGCCGTGGCGCTGGCCAAAGAAGGCGTTGATTTTGCAAGTCTTGATGGTGAGCCGGTTTACATTATTTTTCTGCTGATATCTCCTCCTGATCGCCCCGGCGATCATTTGCGAGGGCTGGAAAATATTTCACGTCATCTGCGGAACGACCATTTCTGTAAGTTTTTGCGCCAATCCAAGACCCAGGAAGATATTTGGGAGCTTCTGTTGGAAGCAGACAACAATCAGATCTGAATCCCCTCGGATTTTCGAAGGGCTAAGGAGCCCTTGGCAGTCATTCGCGGCTTGTGATTCGTGGCTCGCTTGCCATCGCATTTGCCGCGAACGTATCCGAACGAGTGCCTGCCGCACGCGTCTCAATTCCATTTTCATCCCCACGTGATGATCGATTCATCATGTCTGATGCTGTAATACATCGTCGAACGCTCATCGTGGTCAATGACCAGGGGTTGCATTTTCGCCCCTGTCAAATGATTGCTGTCGCCGCACAGCAACATGCTGGATCTGTGATCCTGTCCCGGGGCTCGATTCGTGCTGATGCGAAAAGTCTGTTGGAATTATTGACGCTGGTTGCAGAAAAGGAATCGGTTTTGGAATTGGAAGTCATAGGTGATCACGGCGATGAGTTTGCAGGAAAAATGAGTGAGCTTTTCTCGTCCGGTTTTGAAGTGTCTCATCCTCCGGTCTAACGCCTGACACCTTACTGTTCTCTGTAGATTGTCGAATTTCATGCAAATCAAACGCGGCATCGCAGTTTCTCCCGGTGTAGCGATTGGGTCGGCGATGTTGCTTGGTGCCGAGAATTTCCGAATTCCGCATCAATACGTTTCGGCGGATGCGGTCGACTTCGAAAAAAAGCGATTCCATACCGCAATCGACGCCGTCTGCGAAGAAATTTCTGCGAATGAAAATCTGGCGCGTGAGCGTCTCGGTGATCAATATGCGGCCATTTTTTCAGCTTACCTGATGATTGTCCGCGACCCTCAGTTGATCGAGCAGGTGGAAAAGCGGATTGAACAGAAGCTTTCACCCGAGTATGCCGTCAGCCAGGTTCTTGGTCAGTATGCCAAACAGTTGCAGAATCTTGGGGGGCAGTATCTGGCGGAACGGTCTGTCGACATTTTGGATCTGGAAAAAAAGATTCTGCGGCATCTTTTGGGTGAGCGGCGAGAAGAGTTAGGCCACCTTACGGCGCCGGTTCTGGTGCTGGCCAGCAACCTGACACCCAGTGAGACGGCGAATCTGGACCGCAAGTTTGTGTTGGGGTTCGCCACCGAGGTGGGGGGGCACACCAGTCACACGGCGATTCTGGCGGGGGCCATGGAGATTCCAGCCGTCGTGGGGATCGGTCGATTTCTGGCGGATGTTTCGGGGTCAGAGACGATTATCATTGACGGCAGTCATGGCCTGGTAATTATCGATCCCGATGAAGAAACGCTGCTCAAATACCGGGATTCGGAAGAGCGGTTTCGCAGTCATGAGCGTCGGTTGAAATTGCTGAGTAAGCTCCCTTGCCTGACCCAGGATGGCGTCGCCATCAGTTTGCAGGGGAATATTGAGTTTCCTCACGAAGCGGAGCCCTGCAAGGAAAAAGGGGCGGCGGGGATCGGTTTGTATCGAACCGAATTTCTGTACCTGGAATCCAATCGGGAGCCTACCGAAGAGGACCACTATCAAGCATATTGCCAGGTCTTGAAGGCGTTTCCGGATCAGCCGGTCATCATCCGTACCCTGGATCTGGGCTCAGACAAGATGCCCGGTGCCTTGCGGGCGAAGTATCCTGAAAGCATCAATCCCGCTTTAAGCGTGCGGAGTATTCGCCTCAGTCTGCAGCATTTGCAGTTGTTTAAGACCCAACTGCGGGCGGCACTGCGGGCGGCGGAGTTTGGTGATCTGCGGATCATGTTTCCGCTGATTTCGACCTTATTGGAATATCGCCAAGCCAAAATGGTTTTGAGCGATGTGGCGGAAGATCTGGAAGAGCAGGGGATTCCATTTCGCCGCGATGTTCCGATCGGTATGATGGTGGAAGTCCCGTCGGCGGCGATTATGGCGGAAGAATTTGCGAGAGAAGTCGGGTTCTTCTCGCTTGGGACCAACGACCTGATCCAGTACACTTTGGCAGTGGATCGGGCCGACCAGGCCGTAGCCAACCTTTATCGGTCTGGCGATCCTTCGATTTTGCGGATGATCCGGAATGTGGTGAACGCAGCGAAAAAACACAACATTTCGGTCTCGGTCTGCGGTCAGATGAGTTCTGACCCGGTTTTCCTTCCCTTATTGATAGGGATGGGAATTCGACAATTTAGTGTGACACCCCATGCGATTCCGGAACTGAAGGAGGTTATTCGAAATCTGACGATCCCGAAGGCAGAAAAAATTGCTGCCCGCGCCGAGACATTAGAAGTCGCGCGTGATGTTGAAAATTATCTTGGAGGGGAACTGAGGCGACTCTGCCCCGATTTAATGCAGTTGGACTGAACCGCGATTTCGGCTCGATGAGCCGTTCGCTACGATGCAGTCGCCTGCAAAAACCGAAAGGTTGCCGCGGTCGTGTGACCGCGACGAAACACATTGGATTGGATTCATTTTCGAGTGCGCATTTGTAAACCAGAGACCAACGACCGACAAACGATTGATCGAACGTCGCGCTGTTGGAATGATGACTTTAAGTTCCGCTGCCATCGGCAGTTGGTCGATCTCGTTGCGCCGCATCAAATCATTGATGCCGCGCAGGAACATCGTCGAAGACCATCGATCGTTGGTGGTATTGATCGTCGCAGGGGATTCGCGTCGGGGTCTGCTGGCTTGACGCAGAGAGCAACCTTTACCGGAAATTGTCTCCCCCACGTTCAACGCCTCAACCGGTCTTCTTCGTTCCTTAAAGTGGATTCAGCCCCGACAGACTTTGGGCGAGCGGTTGATCCGTTCGAGGCGGTCGAAGTTTCTGGAATGATCACGCCGCTTTTCGTCTTGTTCAGGTCACTCGTTTCCCTCAGCTTCCTCGTGGAAGTTCGGAATCCGGCTGGCGACCCCCCATCTGCGGGTTGCCAGATTCCCTGGATGTTCGTGACCGTAACCGGTTCGCAATTCGGCCTGTGCACTCATTCTTCAAAAAGGGTGAGTAATGAAAAAAGAAATGTTGATGAATGTTCTCCAGCCAGAGGAGAGCCGAATTGCCATCGTCGAGGATGGGACGCTGCAAGAACTGTACGTTGAGCGAAACAGTCTCGAAAATTATGTCGGCAACATCTACAAGGGCCGGGTCGTCAATATCGAGCCCAGTATCCAAGCGGCGTTCGTCGACTTTGGGGTTGGCCGTAATGGGTTTCTGCATGTCAGCGATGTCGAATACCAATACTACAAGCATTTGGTGGATGGCAAAGAAACTGACGACGGGGATGGGGAGGACGGGGACGAAGACGAAGGCCGCCCAGCACGCTCGCCCCGCGGCAAATTCAATGAACGCAGCGTCCGGAACAAGCCACCCATTCAAGACATTTTGAAGCGGGGAAGTGAAGTCCTCGTCCAAGTGATCAAGGGGGCCATCGGTTCCAAGGGCCCGACTCTTTCCACCTATGTCAGCATCCCCGGACGGTATCTCGTTTTGATGCCCGGACTCCAACGAGTCGGCGTAAGTCGCAAAATTGCTGACGATGATGCCCGCAAGCGGCTGAAGCGAATTCTCCGTGACCTGAGTCCCCCCGAAGGGCTGGGATTTATCATCCGAACTGCTGGGGTGGATCGTTCGCAAGCCGACTTGCAACGCGACTTGAATTATCTGTTGCGGTTGTGGAAGGTGATCGTCAGTCGCGTCAAAAAATTCCCGGCTCCTGTCGATATCTATGAAGAAAGTGACATGATTACCCGGACCATCCGGGATATCTATACCTCGGAAATTGACGCGATCTGGATCGATGAACCCCGGGCTTACGAACGGGCGTGCGAGTTTATGAAGATCGTCCTCCCCCGACACGTTGATCGTGTCAAGCTTTACGAGGGGAAAGAGCCGATCTTCCAGCAGCACGACATCGAGCAGGAGATCACCCGCATCCAAAGCCGCCATGTTCCTCTGAAGGGTGGGGGATCAATCGTGATCGACCAGACCGAGGCACTGGTTGCGATCGACGTGAACAGCGGAAACTTCCGGATTGATGACGATGCCGAAGAAAATGCCTACCAGGTCAATCTGCGCGCCGCAGAAGAGATCAGCCGCCAGATTCGACTGCGAGATCTGGGGGGGGTGATCGTGAACGATTTCATCGATATGCGAGACGAGCGGCACCGACGTGGTGTCGAACGAGCCTTGCATAACGCTGTCAAACGGGATCGGGCTCGGACCAAAATTCTGCACATCAGTCCATTCGGCCTGATTGAAATGACCCGACAACGGATTCGTCCTTCACTGCGCCGATCGGTCTATGAAGATTGTCCTTGTTGCTCGGGAACGGCTCAGGTCAAAACCGCCGAAAGCATGTCGATCGATGTCATGCGGTTGTTGATGTCGCACGCGAATCGGGACGATGTCTCGAAAGTGACCGTCGAAGTTCATGAGCGTGTTGCGGCGTTTTTGAATAATCGCAAGCGAAAGGACATTACGCAACTTGAGGATACGTATGATGTTTCCGTCACAATTGACACCAAAGTGGGTGTCGGGCCTGAGCATCTCAAGTTCCATTGTTCGAATGCCGTGGGGACCGAAGTCAGAATTCTTCTGAACCCGGACTCGAAATCGAAAGCCTAAATCGATATCCTGTACCTCCCCACCTGCTTTGGATCCCCAAAGCAGGTCCGTCAGTGGGCTGCCTGAAACAACGGGTTGCCTGAAATTTGGGTCCATGCTTTCAAGGTCGATGCTATGTTTGCAGTGTTTGAAGACGGCGGTCGTCAGTTTCGAGTTAAGTCAGGCGATGTCTTGGCTGTGGATTACCGAAATGACGTGCAGGACGGTCAGGCAATCACGTTTGACAAGATTTTACTTGCCAATGGCGGTGGTCCCAGTATTGTTGGACAGCCGGTGATTTCCGGAGCCACCGTGACCGCCGAGGTCGTTACGGCCCAGTTGAAGGGGCTCAAGCTGGAAATCCAAACGTTTCATCGCCGAAATGCGTCGAAGCGTCATACAGGTCACCGACAAAAATATACACGCGTGAAAATCACGGGGATTACCGTCCCGAATCTCACCGTTGTTGAGCGACCTGTGGCTCCTGCAACAACCTGATTGTTGGTGGACCAAGGTTCACTTTAGAGGTCATTCCACGCGGAACGATTTATCGTTCCGCGTTTTTTTGCTGCGCATTGAGAGATCGCTCGGAACGCTCGTCTTTCGGGACCGCTGTTTGCCGGTCAATTTCTTGGACGGTTTTCCAGATGAAATTTGACCTACGTTCCCTCGGGGGCCTAACAAGGTTTCTTCGTAGAGGAACCCCGCTCACTGAGATCCATCCCCTTGTTCTCGGCGAGTCTGGCTTTGACGAGCTTTCGTACAAGAGATGCGGGGAGCGGCTGGTCTGGAAAAAAGCGGATCGTCCCTTTGCTCGTTCCAAAATCTTGGACCTCATCCGCGAACTGATCGAGGATTGAGGCACTCATCAGGTATAGGGCACAGTGTTTGGCTGTCGCACCGAACCCCACCAGCATTCTCGAATTGCGGAATGCCGGAATCCCGTAACTGATGCACTCTTCCGCAAGGGGGGCCGCCGTACGGATCGTTATTCGCAGCTTTTCAAGTGCCACTCGCTGATCATCACGCACGCCAGCCAGGTACTGATCAATGGTGGTCGGCTTCTCTTTGCTCATTTTGTAAACTCTTTCCCAAACATCACGGGATCTGGTCCAAAGAGAATCCCGCGACACAAAAGTCATTGAAATTGGCTGAAAAAACGATCCTGAATCCGCTCTGTAGTCGATTCGTGAATCACACCCGTTTCAAAAAATGCGAAAATTGTAAACCACGAATCAAACGAATCGCGCGAATAGGAAGCGAAGAGATTTCCAGATTCTGAAAACGGAAAATGGAAAACTCATTTCTTCTCCAACCTTAGCGAATAAAGCCGTTTGTCGGTTCGAATCAGCAGACGATCACCCGCAATCGCGGGTGTTGACAGGCAGATTTCGTCATCAGCGAGGCTGTTGGTATGCAAAACCTCAAACTTGTCCCCCGCAGCAATCACACTACAAACGCCATCTTCATCCAGGCAAAAAATCTTTTTCCCGTAACTCCAGGGGGACGCGGTGAAAGCACTACCCCGTTGCAATCGCTGACCTTCGTACAGCGTGGCTCCGGTTTGAGCCTCGTAACAACCGACCGTTCCCCGGTCATACAGAATGAATAGGCGTCCCTGGTCAACGAGCGTTGTCGGATTGTAGGGAGCAATTTTTTGGCTGGACCAGGCGATAAACGGATTGCTGGTTTCCCCTTTCGCCAGCGTTAAGTCACCACTTGCCCCTGATTTGATCGCATACAGGGCTTTCACGGGGTCCAGCACATAGCCCGAACTGATGTAAAGCAGTCCATCGGCCACATAGGGGGTCGCGATCGTGATGCTCGACATTCCCTTCAAAGACCAGATCAGCTTCCCCTGCTGGTCGTAGCTGCGAACCGCGCCCGTTCCCGCCGTCACGATCTCAGTCGTGTCACCATGAACCCAGACGAAGGGGGTTGCCCAATTGCTTTTTTCCTCGCGATCGATCGACCAGAGCAAACTTCCCGACTGCTTATCGAGGCTCGACAGCGACGATTTTTCGTCATTATCCGAGACGTAATACAGAGAATTCCCGTGCAAAACCGGTGAGGCTGCCGTTCCCCAGCCGAAACGGGTGGGCCGCGAGGGGAGGAGATAATTCCAGACTTCTTGACCCTCAAAATCGAAGCAGAAAATGCCAACATTCCCGAAACAGACATAAACCCGCTCGCCATCCGTGATCGGTGTTTCCGAGGCATAACTGTTTTTTAGATGGATCGAGGTGGTGGGAGCCCCCTTTTTCACCGTTCGCTCCCAGACGAGATTCCCCGTTTCGAGTTCCAGACAAAGCACCTTCCACTCATGAATCGTGGATGAGGGTTGCGGACGGTCACCGCCGAAGTACAGCCCTTTTTTCAGCGGCTCGGTCTCACCCGAATTCACGACCGTCGACAGGAAAATTCGATTCCCCCACACGACCGGTGACCCCCAGCCACGGCCGGGGAGTTCACTTTTCCACTCTACGTTTTCAGTCGCAGACCAGCGATCAGGAAGGCCTTCGTTTGCCGAGACCCCTGTGGAGTCTGCACCACGAAACTGGGGCCAGTTGCTGGTGTTTTCCGCAGCCTGAATCGTCATGACCCCCATGAATAACAGGGTAAAAATCGGCATCAGGGGGCTCGCGTGCGTGATTCGACAAAACATCGTGGAACCTTCGTTCAAAATCATTTTGTGGCTGGTTAGATGGGAATCATGGCTGCAATTCTCGTTTTCAACAAGACTACCGCTGTGTTGTCACGGTTTACCGCACAATGATCGAGCCTGCTGTGATCGAGTCTGCTGCTGCCGTCACCAATCAAGAACTTCATTCCAGGAATCAACCGACTTGACGGAAGTCGGGCTTGCGAAATGGTCGTGTGGTGATGACACTAGCGAAAGAATTTCCGCGATGCCGCGAAGTTCTGTCCGGTTTCCCCTGTGACCATTCTCAATAAATGGTCAGGAGTTTGTCGCTGAAATCATGAATGTGTTGCGTCGCAAGCCTCAATCAAAATGTCCGCTCTATCTCACTGACGAGGAACGAGGCGGTTTGCGCGCAGCGGGTCGCTTCAATGCGGAATTGATGGATTATGTTCGCCCGTTGGTTAAAGCAGGGACGACGACTCTCGATCTCGACAAACTCGTGTACGAATACACGATGGATCATGGTCATATTCCTGCCTGTCTCGGCTACAAGTCGTATCCGAACAGCCTGTGTACCAGCGTGAATGAAGTCGTCTGCCATGGCATCCCCAACAAGATGCCACTGCGCGAGGGTGACATTATCAACGTCGACCTGACCACCATTGTCGATGGCTGGCACGGTGATTCGTCTGAAACGTTTCTCATCGGACAGGTTTCCGCCGAGGCCCGACGCCTGGTTCAACTGACGTTTGAATCGTTGTATCTGGGGATCCAGGCGATACAACCGTTCGGGAAAATTTCGGACATTGGTCAGGCGATTGAGACCTTCGCGCGGAAGCATGGCCTGTCGGTGGTCCAGGAATATCAGGGACACGGTCTTGGCCGCGAATTTCATCAGGAGCCAGGAGTACCGCATTACGTCCCGCGGACGGGTATCGCTCAGGTGGTGATCGAACCGGGCATGTGCTTCACGGTCGAGCCGATGTTGAATATCGGAACTTGGCGAACCATGCTGGACTCGCGAGACAAATGGACCGTCAGAACGATGGATCTGTCGTTGTCGGCACAGTTCGAGCATACGATCCTGGTGACAGAAACCGGTACCGAAATTTTAACCCTGACCAGGAATGGCCCCCAGGTCGGACATCAGTTCTAAGCGGTGTCACTCGGTCGGCAAAACAATTTCGTACAGATCCACCTGCTGGACTTCATCGCTGCAGACCCGTTTCCAGCGAAGTCGCGTCAAGGGGTGTGCCTGGAATTCCTCGCTAGTCCCAAAGCTCCGTTTCATCATCACGTATCGGGCGCCGCTCTCGTTCAATCGCATCAGCCCTGAATTCTCGTTCGAGTAATCCGGAAACCGAGGCTGGGGATCGTTCGCCCCCTGTTTTCCCTGACGCTGAAACGAGGCGAATCCATTGCGCAGGTCGAGATAGGGTTTGGGGAAAAACCCGGAATACCCATTCACCAGCGGTCGACCGTGGAACGTGCCCCAGTACATCCAGGTGGTCGTCTCTTCGTAATCCTTGGTCAGCGATCCAGCGGGGAAGGGGAGGCAGGCAAGAGCTCCCCCAGGTTCGCCGTGATCACGTAACCACATGACCCAAGCGGGCAGGGGTTTCGCCGCAGGAACCGCATACAGTCGCGAAGCAGGGGGGATCGCCTCGAACGTGATCAGTAAACTTACGATGACGAACGGAAACGCACAGGGGGACCACCGCCACCAGTTGCCGCCAACCCCCCAATCCGGATTGACCCCCATCAACTCCAACCCGTTTGCCGGTTTCGATGACCGCGTCAAGGGCGGTCGTCTCTCCCAGCATCGCCCCCAGCGAGTGGGATTGAACAGCTCGATCGCTTCCAGACTCAACCAGACGATGGCGAGCTGTACAAAAATCGCGAAACGGAAGGGGCTGCGAATGAGCGAAAATCCGGGGACATACCGTTGGAGCAGGCTGTACGGCACGGCATCTCCGATGAGTGGCAAGCTGGTAGAAAGTCGAACCGTGGGACCCAGAGACAGTCCGAATGCCATCGCACCGAACAGCAATGCAAACAACCCCCACCGCCGGCGCTGAGGATTCGCACAGGCGACAAGAACGCCCAGCGGAGCCATCATGGTCTTTAGCCACCCCGCTCCGAGCGCCCAGACTTGGGCGCGATCGACTTCCGGAAATTCCAGCCACGACATCAGACTCGCCCAAGGGAGATTTGTGTAGTCGCGCCAATGCGCCGACAGACTAAATACGAGTTCCTCAGTGCGAGCCGTTCTCCAGTGATGTTCACTGGCCAGCGTGTGCTGCATCCCGGCAAACGGGGCAATCATCAGGCCGGACAGTAGCGCCGCCACGGCAACATGACACCAGAACGATTTGGTGAGCAGTCGCTGATTCCAGAAGCAGATCGAACAGGGGACCAGCAGGAGCGTCAGAAAGAGACCCCAGTAATTACAGAGCCAATAGGTTAAGCCATAGGCAAGTCCCAGCCGAACTCCCACGAGGCGGTTCCTCCAGAATGGCCCCGATAATCGTGAGGGGGATGCTGCTGAAGAACTCGGATTCGTCTCGGCCTGACTGGCATCTTCATTGGCATCAGCCGGGGTTGGGGCATTTGCTGGGACTGGTTCGTATCCAAACAAATCCAGCATGGCCAGCAATGTCCAGTGGATTCCGCATAAGGTTGTTAATTGAACGACGCCAAACTGCCAGATCACAAACGGAAGAATTTGCGACATCACGCCACCACAGCATGCCAGCCACGGACGATGCCCCAGACGCCGAAATAACTGATGAGCACTCAATCCATTCAGGGTCAGAATCAGCAATTGATAGACGTTATAGGCCAACACCCGATTCCCTGTGGCCCAGACGAGGGGAGCCACAATCAGCGAGGTCGGCTGCGTTTCAGAAAAGGGGAACGTCTTTTCCGTCGGGTAAAAGAGAGGAGCATCCCAATAGTGCTGAAACCCGTGTTGCGCCCGGTCAGCATTCCACCAGACCGTCCAAAGATTCAGCATCGGGACCGTTGCATCCTCTTCGCGACCGTACGAAATATGGGTCGCCAACGAACCGACCAGTCGCCACTGGATGACGAGCGTCATGGCAACATACAGCCAGAACCAACGCCAGTGATTGGTCTGATTCCAACTGGAAATGTCGTTGCTGGGGCCGCAAGAGATCGCCGTCATGCGTGGATTGTCATCGATTGGCAATTCGAGTGATCCCCGCTTCCCGCAGAACTCAGGCAGAACCATTACGACGATCGGTTGAGCGCAGGCATCCAGCTCGGTACGCGTCTGCCATGGCGACTGGAATCGCCGCTTCGGCCAGCACCACCTTCGCCTGGTTCTCGACAGTGAGTGCCTTCATTTCCTGCTCGGCCGCGACGGCGCGAGCCCGGCGTTCTTCCGCCTTCGCACGGGCAATTCGCATGTCGGCTTCCGCCTGATCCGCCTGCAGCCGGGCACCAATATTGTCACCCACGTCGATATCCGCGATATCAATCGAGACGATCTCGTAGGCGGTCTGAGAATCAAGCCCCTTGGCCAGAACTGTTTTGGCAATCAACATCGGATTTGCCAAAACTTCATTATGCGTGTTACACGAACCAATAGCCGAAACGATCCCCTCACCGACCCGAGCCACAATCGTATCTTCTGTGGCACCGCCGACCAGTTGTGCCAGATTCGTTTTCACCGTCACCCGCGCCCGGGCCTTGAGCTGAATTCCGTTTTTGGCGACGCCGTCGAGTGTCGTCCGTCCGAAGGATTTGGGGTCAGGACAATCGATAATTTTCGGATTCACGCTGGTTTGGACCGCCTCAAGCACATTCCGGCCCGCCAGATCGATTGCCGACGCTGTGTCCCAGTTCAAGTTAATCCGTGCCCGATGGGCCACGATCAAGGCCCGTACGACCGCTTTAATATTGCCACCCGCCAGATAATGAGCTTCCAGACGCTCAGTGGTGATGTCTTTCAAGCCCGCCTGCACACACATAATCTTGGCATCCACGATCGCCGTCGGATTCACTTTTCGCAGCGACATGAACAACAGTGCAAAGGGACCGATCCGAGCCTTCGTCACAAAGGCACGCAGCCACAATTTAAAGTACGCGGCGAAGATTGCCATCATGACAACCACAATCAACACGACAAAACCAATTCCGACAATCATCAGGATTCGAATCGTATCTGCGTTCATCTGAAGATCTTTCTCAGAGCAGTTCTCTCATGCGGGGGATGGCGAACAACGCTTTCAGCTGTGCTGCAAACTCTCGCGTCATCAAAAATCAGGCTGCAGAGCCCGATTTTCTGCAAAGCCCGATCTTCCATATCTGTCAAACATTGTCCGTCGCGTTTTATCCGTCTCGTATATTGTACGGCGCATTTTGACACAGGTCGAGCGACTGTTGAAGTTTGCCTGCGAATCGTCATCAATTTCGGAGAAATCCGAGTACGATCTCCCGGCGAGGATGATTACACTGTCGGAAAAGGTCAAACTGGAAAATCCAGCAACTTGATCACAGCACCCTACTGGATGGCCTGATGAAACAGACACTGATTTTCGCGGTGATCGGATTCACCTGCTTCACCCGCTTCACCGCCGCCGAGGGGGCAGATCGCGTTTCTTTTAATCGCGACATCCGCCCGATTTTGTCGGATGCCTGCTTCCAATGTCATGGTCCAGACGACAAGCAGCGAAAGTCGGGCCTCAGGCTGGACCTTCAGGATTCCGGACGGAGCCCTGCCGAGTCGGGTGCCATCGCGATCGTTCCGGGGCATCCTGAAACGAGTGAACTCGTGCAGCGGTTGGTTTCGACCGATGAGAATCTGAGCATGCCCCCCAGAAAATCGGGCAAGAAGCTCACCGCGGCTCAAATGCAACTGCTCAAACGCTGGATCGCCGAAGGGGCCGAGTATCAGGGACACTGGGCTTTCATCCCTCCCGAGATTCCCACCGTTCCCGCAGTCAATGACCCGCGTCACGAAATCGTCAATCCCATCGATGCTTTTGTTCGGTCCCGACTGGGTCCGGCAGGACTCACCCCCGCACCCGCCGCCGACAAGTCCACATTGATCCGCCGAGTCTCGCTCGATCTGACTGGGCTTCCGCCGACACCCGCCGAAGTTGAGGCCTTCCTCCAGGACCACTCGCCGCATGCCTACGAAACGGTCGTCGACCGATTGCTGCAGTCGCCGCGGTATGGTGAGCGGATGGCTCAGCAGTGGCTCGACTTTGCCCGCTATGCCGACAGTAATGGTTTTCAAATCGACAGCAGTCGTTATCAATGGCCCTGGCGTGATTGGGTGATCAATGCGTACAACAACAATCTTCCCTTCGATCAATTCACCATCGAACAACTGGCGGGTGATCTGTTGCCGAACCCCACGCGATCACAGATCGTGGCCACCGGCTTCAATCGTAATCATCGACTCAATGGGGAAGGAGGGCTGATCGCCGAAGAATGGCGCGTCGAGACCGTCATTGATCGTGTGGAAACGACGGGAATGACTTGGTTGGGCCTGACCTTCAACTGTTGCCGCTGCCATGATCATAAGTACGACCCCATCACGCAGCGCGAGTTCTATCAGTTCTTCGCCTTCTTCAATAACGTGGCAGAAAGCGGGACACTGCAGGGGGAAGCGCAAAATACCGAGCCGGTGGTGACTGCTCCCACCGCCGAGCAGGAACTCGCCATTGCGGCACTCGACGAAAAAATCCACGCCGCCGAAATTCGCGTCACCAGTGAATCCGGCAAGCTTTCCGAGTTCATGGCCAAGTGGGAGCCTGAGTTTAAAGCAAAGTTGTCCGACAAAAACGGGACGGTCTGGAACCCACTCGCTCCCACTCGCGTCGCCTCAGAGCGGGGTGCGACCCTGACAAAACTGGCCGACGGTTCCTACCTCGCCAGCGGCGAAAATCCGAATCATGACGTCTACACCATCACCGCCCCACTCCCCGTCGGATCCTTCAGTGGCTTATTACTGGAATGTCTGCCCGATGCGAGTTTGCCGAATCAAAGCCTGGGTCGATATTCGAACGGTAACTTTGTCTTGAGCGGAGTCGAGGCCGAAATCAGGGCGCCGAGCCTGGCCGAATCTCGATCCGCTCGGTTCGCCAAAGCCGAGGCAACCTATTCGCAGTCCGGTTGGGGGATTGGTCTGGTGCTCGATGACGTCGCCGGCAACGGCTGGGCCGTCGATGGCCCCACCCGTCGCGATCCGACCTCGGCGATGTTTCTCTTCGACGGACCGATCACTGTCCCCGAACAGGCCACGGTGACCGTTCGCCTCAAACAAGAAGCGCTTGGCATGCATAACATCGGCCGCTTCCGCGTATCGTTCACCTCGCTCCCACCGGGGACGGTGACGCTCGACGGAGCCAAATTCCCTCAAAGCCTCAAAGTGATTCTCGATCTGGCTGCCGACAAACGCTCGGCTGCGGAAAAGGTCGAGCTGGAAACGTTTTTTAAGGCAAACGTCGATAGCCCCTTCCGTCAGGCCGAGTCTGCGGTCGCGACACTCAAGAAACAACGGATGGACCTGGTCGCCAGCGTGCCGAACGTCATGGTGATGAAAGAAGCGGGGCCGCGCGAGGCTTTTATTTTGACGCGCGGTGAATACGACAAACGGGGCGAACCCGTGACCGCCAGTCTTCCCTCCATGTTCTCTGCACCCGTCAACGCCGCACCCGTCAACCCAGCACCAATTCAGCCTGGGCCACTCAATCGATTGGATCTTGCCAAGTGGATTGTCCACCCGTCCAATCCACTCACCGCACGCGTCTGGGTCAATCGGGTCTGGGAGAAGTTTTTTGGAATCGGTCTGGTCAAAACGTCGGAAAATCTCGGGTCGCAGTCCGAGTTTCCCTCACACCCCGAATTGCTGGATTGGCTGGCCCTCGAATTCAGCCAGGGGCAAGCACCGTGGGACATGAAGGCCCTGCAAAAACAGATCCTGATGAGCGCCACCTATCGGCAAAGCAGCCGATACGATGCACTGAGCATCAGCCTGGATCCCGAGAACCGGTTGCTCTCACACGGGCCCCGGTTTCGTCTTCCCGCCGAAGTGTTGCGGGATCAGGCCTTATTTGTCAGCGGTCTGCTGGTGGAAAAGCGGGGTGGCCCCAGCGTTCGCCCCTATATGCCCGAAGGTGTCTGGGACGAAACCAGTCGGTACGGTGACCTGCGTAACTACAAACATGATCGCAACGACGGCCTGTATCGTCGTTCGCTCTACACGGTCTGGAAGCGGACAGCGGCTCCCCCGTCGATGCTGTTGTTCGATGCTCCGAATCGCGAGATTTGCACCGTGAAGCGATCGCGGACGAATACCCCCCTGCAGGCACTGACGCTGCTGAATGAAATCACGTACGTCGAAGCTTCGAGGAAACTTGCCGAACGAATGTTACTGGGGGAAGAAAACTCCCCCGCCGACCGCTTGCGGTGCGGCTTTGCGTGGGTCACTTCGCGCCCCCCAACCGCAGCGGAATTAGAGGTTTTGATCGAGGGTCTTCAGACCGACCTGGCGCAGCTCAAGCTGCAGCCCGATGCGGCCCAAAAGCTGGTGTTAACGGGCGAGAGTCGCGCCAATCCGACGCTGGATGTGGTCGAACTGGCTGCCTACACACTCTCGGCAAATGTCCTGCTGAACCTTGATGAAGTCGTCACACGTGAATAACACTTTCCAGAGAAACCCCATGAACCCCCATCATCTGAATTCCGATGCGCTGAATCGCCGACTGTTCTTCAAGTCTTCTGGTCTGTCGCTCGGGGCTACCGCTCTGGCAGGGCTGATCGGTTCGCCACCTGCGGTCTCGCACGCCCAGGATCAGCCGAGTCTAGGTTTGCCGGGCTTACCCTCGTTTCCCTCCAAGGCTAAACGGATCATCTATTTGTTTCAGTCGGGGGCTCCCTCACAGATGGACCTGTTCGACCCCAAACCACAGCTCGAATCGCGTCGCGGCCAGGAATTGCCCGAGTCGATTCGTCAGGGGCAGCGGCTGACGACGATGACTTCAGGCCAGTCCAGTTTTCCCGTTGCCCCCTCGCTATTCAAGTTTGCGCAACAGGGGCAGAGCGGGATGTGGCTCAGCGAACTGATGCCTCACATGTCCGGCGTGGCGGACGACTTCTGCATGATCCGCACGGTCAAAACCGAGGCGATCAATCACGATCCCGCCATCACCTTCTGTCAGACGGGGTCGCAGTTGGCCGGGCGGCCCAGTATCGGTTCGTGGTTAAGTTACGGACTGGGGAGCGAGAATCGAGACTTGCCGGCGTATGTCGTGCTGACCAGTTTCGGGAGTGGCCGACCGGATGATCAGCCGCTGTACGATCGACTTTGGAGTTCCGGCTTTCTTCCGTCTCAGCATCAGGGGGTCAAGTTCCGCAATCAGGGGGACGCGGTCCTGTATCTTTCGAATCCCCCCGGGGTTGCCCCGGCCATGCGACGAGGAACGCTCGACCGGATTGCCGCACTGAATCAAAAGCACCTTGAACAAGTCGGTGACCCCGAAATTCAAACCCGGATTTCACAGTACGAAATGGCATTCCGGATGCAAACCAGTGTCCCCGAACTGCTCAATGTTTCCAACGAGCCCAAGTCGGTACTCGACATGTATGGCCCCGATGTGCATCGTCCAGGTAGTTATGCCGCGAATTGTTTGCTGGCCCGGAGGTTGGCCGAGCGAGATGTTCGCTTTGTCCAGTTATTTCACATGGGCTGGGATCATCACGGCGGCTTGCCCGCAGCCATTCGTGGGCAATGTCAGGATACCGACCAGGCGACAGCGGCCTTAATCAAAGACCTCAAACAGCGCGATCTGTTGAAGGATACGCTGATTGTCTGGGGCGGGGAATTTGGCCGTACAGTCTATTCTCAGGGAGGAGTGTCGGTAGACACTTATGGCCGTGACCATCACCCCCGCTGCTACACCATGCTGCTCGCGGGAGCCGGAGTCAAAGCGGGTACGACATACGGAGAGACCGACGAATATTGTTACAACATCGTCCGCGATCCGGTTCATGTCCACGACCTGAACGCCACGATCCTGCACCTGCTAGGGATCGAGCACACGCAGCTCACCTATCGCTTTCAGGGGCGAGATTTCCGGCTGACCGACATCCACGGCGAGGTGATTCCCGGGTTACTCGCTTAACAGTCTGTTGAAAAACGGGGACAGGGTGCGTCAGTGAAAGCCGGAGGAAGGGAGCGAATGGAAGTTTCGTACGAGGTAAGATTTCGCCAATCGCCTTGGCCCTGAGTGATGCGTCTGTATGGGCAACTATCCCGTCGAAGTGTTCACAGGGGAAAGTCCGGGCTGTGTATTGAGCTCCGAAAACAGTTCTTTGAGGTGGCCGACCATGTCCTGTCACAGGGAAGGCAACACGGATGTCGAACGTCAAAGGCGAGTCCGATGCCAGCCCCACGAAGCCCCAGACCACACGCACGGACTTACGAAAACTTTTCTCGCGGAAACTGGGAGATCCCAGAGACATCCCTCTCATTGGAGAGGGATCGGTCGGGGAAGGGGCGATGCCATCATCCCGACATGCACGTCGCTGGGAAGTCAGACAGTCTCGTAGTACTTGGGAAGCAGGCGAACAAAGCGGGACCTCAAACTGCTGCGGAGTCTGTGGAGCAAAGGAGACTGACCAAAGAGAACGGTAAACAGTTGATATTGGTCCGGACACAGAGCCGGGATTTCCAATCGTACGGACTGTTTGGCGTACGAGCAACGACTCAACGGGATCGGGGCGACTTGATCCCAATGCGACGCGACTCGTCAATATCCAAGGTAGGAGCCGCGCGGCGAAAATGGGGACGGCACCGCGGACGGAGCCAGTCCCCGTTTTCGCCGTGCGGTAGTTCCGCACGTACGGATCTGTGCGGGTGGCGGTCAGTAATGGCCGTCACTACAGCGATAGTCATTTCCGTCGATCGAGGGGGGATTTCTGACGCGTAGTCGTCCTCTGGGTCGCACGGTGGGCTGCAAACCCAATTGTTTGACGATCGATTCCATCCATTCAAAATCGCCGTTTTGAAACGCCCTTGATACACGTGGCCTTCCACGGATGTGTGGCCATGAGCGTCATCGCGCAGCGTGGGTGTGGCAGTCACCCAGCGTAGAAATCGACTCATTTCCCCGTCGACATTCGGCCGCAATACCAGATGCCAATGATTTGGCATCTATGGAAACGAGAAAACCGAAACAGCGTATTCCGCCAGCCCTTCCGCCAGGATTCGTTCCAACCCGACCCAGTTCATCACCACTTGATCTTAGACGTAAAAGCCTCGAATCAACGATCAGTTGATCTCCATTAAAGTGACCTTGTGTGATTTGGACGGAACGGGGGAATATCTGTTGTTGATCTCCGCTCACTTGGATCATTAAGCTTTTCAGCGTGGAAGGTATTGGGAAGGGGAAACGAATGGCGAAAGACTGCCCACTCTGTGGAAAAACGGCGTTGGTGGCGGTGGAGGGTCTCTACAAGATTGAGCCGCCGCCAGAGGTGCCGGGTGGAATGATCGAGGTTGCGAATGCGACTTGGCGACATTGTGATGCGTGCGGCGAGGACATTCTGTCTTCGGTATTGGACAAGGCGATTGATCAGGAACGATATCGACGGCTGGGCTTGCTTTCCCCTGAAGACATTTGTCACGTGCGAAAGAAAACCGGACTCTCAGCGGTCGATATGGCGTAATTGCTGGGAGTCGGTGACAAGACCTACACGCGATGGGAGACGGGGCGTTCGGTTCAGAACAAAGCCAATGATACGTTGATTCGACTGATCGACATGAACGCCGAGCCATTTAGCCTGCTTGAAGCAGAGCGAGATCCAAAGCGTGACGCATTGGTCGGTCGGTATTTCGACGACCTCACGCAATTAAAAGGCCAGGGGGGAACGTGGGGACATTGTGCTCGCACTGTGGTGAATTTTTTTTCTCTGCGTAAATCGAGATCAATGCCCCGGTGACTTGTTACCAAAAACCCGCTGAAGAAGGGGGCTTTGATGGGGATTCATTGGGGGGGCTGAGCCTTCTTCAGCGAGCGAATCTCTTTTCCTCGTTTTCGGAGTTTCCGGCGGGGGAATATCGGGTATCATGCAACGATCAAATGCTTTGCAACAGGAGCTCTTGGAATGAATGCGCAGCAGCAATGGGACGGTCGTCCGTCGGAATTCGAGGCAATTCGTCAAGTCTCGGTCGGGCCGCGACGGTATTTTCTTGGCCGGGGGCGGCTCGACTGGGGGCGGGGGTTGATCTGTCTGTTGGTGTTCATGACGTTTTCGGTTGTGGCAAAAGATCCGTCCGTTCCCAGTGAAAAGGTGCTGCAGCAGAGTCGGGAGTTTTTTGTCAGTGGCTCGATCCCCAATCTGCGAATCGAGGTTTCGGCATCCGAGTTGGAAAAACTGAATGCCGAAAACCGGACCTATGTTCGTTGCACAATTCACGAGGACGACACCACGACCTACAAGAACGTGGCGATCAAACTCAAAGGGGCGGCAGGGAGTTTTCGTGACTTTGATGATCGCCCGGCACTGACGCTGAATGTGCAAAAGTTTCAAAAAGGCCAAACTTTTCATGGGCTCTCCAAATTTCATTTGAACAATTCCGTCCAGGACGAAACCTATTTGCAAGAACAGCTCTGCGGAGACCTGTTTCGCTCGGTCGGGGTTCCGGCGGCCTATGCCACCCATGCTCGTGTCTGGCTGAATGGTCGTGATGTTGGTCTGTATGTCCTGAAAGAAGGTTTCGACAAGACATTTTTAAAGCGGCACTTCGAGGACGCCGACGGAAATCTTTACGATGGAGGCTTTGTTCAGGATATTGACGCCGAACTCGAAAAAGATTCTGGTGCTGGCGTGGACGATCGCAGCGATCTGGCGGAACTCGCCGAAGCCTGCCGCATACCGGAACCGGAGCAACGCTGGAAACGGGTTGACGAGTTACTCGATGTCGAGCAGTTCATCACTTTTATGGCGATGGAACTGATGACCTGCCATTGGGATGGATATTGCCAGAACCACAATAATTATCGCCTCTACTTCGATCCCAGCGGACACAAAGTCCATTTTTTCCCGCATGGCATGGATCAAATGTTTGGGGACACCGGGGCCTCGATTCTCGATTACCCAAACTCGATCGTGGCGGCAACGGTGCTGCAGAACACCGCGTGGCGCGCACGGTATCGCGAGCGTGTCAACGAATTATTGCCTTTATTCTCGCCGGCGGATCACTTGCTGGAACAGGTGGATGTGCTGCACCAGCGGATCCGCCCCTTGTTGGAAGCGATGGACCCACAGCGGGCCATCGAGCACGATCACCACGTCGAGGATCTGAAACAGCGATTGATCGCCCGGGGCGAGTCGCTGCAGCAGCAGCACGACCAACCCGACCCCGCGCCGCTCGAATTCGATGAATCGGGGAGTCAGGTGATTGAGGACTGGTCCGAAGTTGCCGAGAGCGAAGATACGATCATCGAGACGATTGAGCTGCCCGGTGAAAAGAAAGTCCAGGCAATTTTGTGCGGGAAGAGCGGCCACTGCATCGCCTCGCTGCGGCGTCGGGTCCTTTTGGCACAGGGTGATTATACCTTTCATGCGATGCTACGGACGATCAATGTGATCCGGATGGAAGATGACAAGGGGAGTGGAGCGGGGATCCGAATCTCGGGTATCGAGCGAGCGAATCACCTCGAGAATTCGACCGTCTGGACCCGTCTGGAGTTTGAATTTACTGTTGCCGAAGAGGTCAAGGATGTCGAGTTGATTGCCGAATTAAGAGCGACCCACGGCCAGGCCTGGTTCCAACTCGACTCGCTCAGGCTTTCACGAAAATCTGCGCCGCAGGTGGACCACGAATAGGTGGCATTCGATTCGTCTCGTGCAACGCGAATTTTCTCGAATGTGGCTCGGAAAATTGACCGTCATGGCACTGGACTTGATGTCCGCACCTGACGAAGAAAACGTGAAAAGTTCTCGGGATAAAACTTTGATTCTATCAGAGAAATTCCAAGAAGGTTGACCACGAATCACACGAATATCACGAATAATTAAAAACTTTTAAATTTCTTGTTCGTGTTATTCGTGATCCCGCAGGGGAATCTTGGTTTTCTTTTTGTGAGGAATGCGGGCCGTACCAGGAGAGGCGTACAGGTAATACTGATCGGCTCACCAGTAAATAAATCGCTGCAACAATTCTCGCTGGCTGGGGATTAATGCATTCGTGTTGGCGATCAAATAACAGTTGTCTTCCAAGTCGAGCAGCACCTTGCCATGCTCGCCAAAGTTCTGGACATAAGCTTGCGACCAACGCATCGTGAACTCGGCAGGCCCCTGCTCGGTTTCGACCGCCAGATCCAGGCAGCCATGCTGCAGCGTAATCCGATGAATGGCCGTGATTCGGCGGTGAAGATAACGACGGTCGAGCGCGGTTCGGAGCAAACGCTGCACGTCTGCGGGCCATGCCGTTAATGTTCGGACAATGCCGACTTCTTTTTCTTTCCCGTCCTGATCACTGACCGCCAGGCTAATCAAGTTTTCAGCCTGTGTGGCGGGAAAACAACGAACGGCCGCAATTCCGCGATGGACCGTGCCATTCGCCAGTTCGAGATCGAGCGAGTCATGAGCCCCCGCACGGAAGGTGGCCAGGCCTGGTTCGAGCCAGTGTGGGGTGAAGTCGATCGCCTCGTCAGGGGTTGTTACGGTCTCGTTCGTGACGGGGATGGCCGCCGCCGCAGGGGGGGCATCGAGGATCGCTTCAAACTGATTGTCGCGGGCGAACCGAGTCTGGATTTTGACCAGTCGGGCATAGGTCCCGTCGATCGTCATCAATTCGGTATGCGACCCTTGTTCGGTCAATCGCCCGTCGTCGAACACGAAGATCCGATCGGAGTCGCGCAGGGTACTCAAGCGATGAGCGATCGCCAATGTCGTGCGCCCCCGCACCAACACTCGAAGTGCATCTTGAATCGCCTGTTCGGACTCGGTATCGATGCTGCTGGTCGCTTCGTCGAGAATCAACACCTTGGGATCGTATAGCAAGGCACGCGCAATCGAAACTCGCTGCCGCTCGCCTCCGGACAGACCAGCGCCTCGTTCCCCGACCCAGGTATCGTATCCCAGCGGCTTGCGCAAGATGAAATCATGAGCCTGTGCCGCTCGGGCCGCAGTGACGGTCTCTTCCAGGCTCGATTGGGGACGACCGTAGATCAGGTTGTCGAAGATCGTTCCGCGAAAGAGAAAGGGCTCTTGCAGGACAACTCCGACGTTTTGGCGGAGCGTTGGGGTGGCCAAGTCTCGCAGGTCGATGCCATCCAGCAGCACTCGCCCCTGATTCACATCGTAAAATCGGCTGAGCAGATTCACCAGGGTGGTTTTACCACTGCCACTTCGTCCAACAATGCCGATCCGCTGACCGGGTTCAATCGTGAAGCTGACATCCTTCAGGATGGGGCGATGGCGTTCGTAGCCAAAGGTGACATTCTCGAACCGGATTTCTCCTTTCAAGTTCGCGAGTTGGGTTTCCTGGTGCGGCTCTTTCGTTTCGACCGGGGCATCGAGCAGTTCAAAGACGCGATGGCAGCCTGTGAGAAAACTGGTGAGCCAGGTTGTCAGTTGCGACAGGGTCGACAATGGTGCATAGAACATGGCGAGGTAGGCGAGAAACGCCATCAGTGAGCCGAGCGTCATGGTGTCCCCCAGCACGTCTCGTCCGCCGACGTACCAGACGATGAGTCCTCCCAGACTGAAGATCAGGGCCATCATGGCCGAGAACGTGGCGTTGGCGTTGTCGACCTGTAAGCGTGAATCGCGCAGGTATTCGCTGGAGTTCGTGAACCGATCGAACTCACGCGGTTCCTGGGCGAAGGCTTTTACCACTCGAATCCCGGAAAGCATCCCCGAGATGGCTCCCGCCTGCTTACTACTTGAATCCCAGTAGCGGTAATAAACGGGATAAACACGACGCCAGAAATAGAGGCTGCCGGCAACGACCAGCGGTGCGGGGATCAGGGTGAAAACCGCCAGTTTGGGATTGAGCGTAAACAGCATCACGCCGACCGCCACGACCTGTACGATCTGTAGCAGGAATCCTCCCGTCACTTGCTGCAGGAGTGTATGCAGCACTTCGCTGTCGTACGCGACACGGCTGACGAGTGAACTGACCTGATGGCGATCGTAGTAACCGACTCCCAGCGTTTGCAGCTTTTGCATCAATTGGGACCGCAGATCAAAGGTCAGTTCGACCCCCACGCGTGTTGAAAGGCTTCCCTTGGCCCAATTGACGACCCCCAGCAAGACGCGGGTTCCGGCGAGTCCCAGCACCACCACCAGCAGGGTCATCAGCAGTTCACTGGTCTGGGGCGCCGATTGACCTTTCGCCAGAATGTCGTCGACGAGGTACTGTTGAAGTTTCGGAGGGACCAGTTCCATCGCCACGCCAACCAACATCAGGGCGGACATGGCCAGAGCCCCGCGCCAGTGCGGACGCAGGATCTGCCACAGCCGTCCGATGATCGCCTTGCGGGGGATGCAGCGGGGACAGGGTTCTCCTTGAGCGGCGAGGCGAATCGCACATTTGGGACAGTGCAGTCGATCAGGCTCGTCCTCTTCGATGACGGGAACGTCCCCTTTGGTTCGCAGGTCTTCCAATTGGCCTGCAACTTTGTGGAATCGGTCTGCGAGTGCATTCGAGTGCCGCAGTACGTCGACCCACGACCCGTCGACATGTGCCTGAAGGAATCCCGAGCCAACCGTACCGACCGCACGGAACCGGTCAACCCGCGAGACGGGGAGATGATTGACGAGCTCGGGTGTGGTTCCGTCGGTAACGACGGCGAGATTGTCATGGGTGATCACCAGCCAATGCTTGCGCAAGTCACCTTGCAGCCCCAGGTCGGTCTGGGTTGAGAGCACGATCGGGACGCCGTTCAGTCCCCGGTTTTCGAGCAACCCTTTTACTGCAATCGGCAAATCGTCTTGATTCACTCTGTTCACTGCCATCCCGTTCTTGCCTGCGTACCTTGAGTCATTTCAAGAGTTCCACGAAACCATCACGATACGCGGGCGAGGTTTTTCTGCCCGGAATTGGTCGTGCGTCGCGGAGCCCAGTACTGTCAAGCCGAAGGAAATCGAGCTGTTTTCCCCGGTTGTCGGGCAATAGTACGCAGTGTCGAATGGAAGAAAAGGAGTGAATTTCTGAAGGGGAAATTTTGTTGGTGGGCCTGAGAAGGGGCTGCTGTTTTGATGAAAGACCGTGGTGGATCGATTGGATCCGAATGCCGACACCCATCATCCCAATCTTCGGCAAGAACTCGGCTCAACAGGTCTCCCCTGATTCTTCTCATGCAATCGTCGTCTGGATGTTTCTGATCTGTCGGGCGTGATAAACTCGGGGTGGTGATTGGTGGCTAG
>JBIKZJ010000184.1:0-11680 GCA_044354755.1 Schlesneria sp.
TTTCCGATGCAGAGGGAACGCGACTGCAGGCCGAGTTCCGGGACAATCCGACGATCACCTTGGTATTACGCGCTCAGGGAGCGCGGGCCAGCGATGTTCATATCGACCCCATGGGAGAAGAGTACAATGTCCGATTTCGAATTGACGGCAAGATCTCAAACTATTGTCGATTGAGTAAGGAAGTTGGGCGAACCCTGATCACACAGTTGAAGATCACCGCGAACCTGGATATTTCAGACCCCTTTCATCCAAAAGAGGGTCGATTGACCTTGCCCGAAGCCTTACATGACCTGGAAGTCCGCATCACGACGGTTCCCGTAATTGATGGCGAGGCGGTTTCCTTGCGGATTTTAAGTCGTCTGCGGCTCATGCGACCGATGCAGCAACTTGGCCTGACAACGGAGGCCTATCACCGAATCGAAAAGATGCTGCGGCATGGCGAGGGGGTGGTACTCGTTACCGGGCCGACAGGTTCTGGCAAGACGACGACATTATATTCGCTGTTGTCTGCCATGGACGATGGAACGCGAAACATTGTTACGATTGAAGACCCCGTTGAATTCGACATTCCCACGTTCCGACAACTGTCGGTTGATCTGAAGCATGGAATCACCATGACCAGCGGATTACGAATCCTGTTGCGTCTGGACCCCGATGTGGTACTTGTTGGGGAAATCCGGGATGCAGAAGCGGCGGAAACGGCGATGCGTGCCGCCAGTTCTGGCAAGTATGTCTTTACGAGTCTGCATACACGCGATGTCGCCTCGACAGTGACCGCGCTGCGTGATTTACATATCGACAACCGGTCGCTCGCAGGAAATCTTGCCGGAATCATCTCGCAACGTTTAGTCCGTCGACTTTGCCGGGAGTGCAGTCGAGCCGAGGCTCCCAACGAGCTGGATGCGGTCATTTTTCGGGAACTTAAGCTTCCTGTCCCCGTACAAATTCGCCATCCTGTGGGATGCACACAGTGCCATGGGACGGGGTACTTTGATCGAATTGGCCTGTTTGAGCTCATCACCTCGGATGATGGGATCGTGCATGCGATCGAAGCGGGGAAATCCGAGGAGGAATTGCGTCAACTCATTCAGGATCACGGCACCTGCACCTTACAAAAAGACGCACTCCAAAAGGTGGCCGAGGGGATGATCAGCATGGAAGATGCAAGCACAATGACGTCACTGCAATTCACGCCAACATCCCTCGTTACGGAACCGAGCTAGACACACTGATTTCGAGTTATTTCTTGGCAATTTCTCGGAGTTTTTGCGCCAGGCGATGACCGGCAACCAGCACCCTGCGCTGGGCATACTCTCGCGAGGATTTCCAGGCACTGGCTTCGAGTGTCGGAACGTCCGTTTCACGGATTCTCCCCTGATTGAGATCGTCCCAGAGCACTCGTTTCAGCTGACCGTTCTGGTATGCATGTGTAATTGCTCCCTCATAACTTTCGGCGGCCCACGCTTCGAACGTCAGGTTTTGGCCCAGTTCCGGCAGCTGGTCAGGCCGAAGTGCCGGGTCATGCGTCAGCCGTTCTGCATTGTGGCAGACCTGTTGAAACTGAGATTCCGTGGAGAACATTTCGTCCCATAACCAATGCAAATTTTTTGGCATCGCCGTTTCGCTGGCTCGGATCGCGAGCTTATTCCCTCCCTGATCCGAGTGCGGTGGATCAGGAAAGGATTGCGGCTCGATCAAGGCAATGGTATGCAGCGGTTGATGCAGGTCACCCAACAGATGAAATAACCAGGTCATCCGCACCGCCCGATTTTGTTCATCAGTCAGTCCGGAAATTCGCCCCAAGTCTTCCTTCGTTTCCCGATTAAGAATTCTCATCGTCAGATCGAGCTGCTTCAGGATATTTGTCTCTTCTGGCAGCGGTTTCTCTGGCATCCCGGACTTGGCGTTCCGGGGCTCGTAGGCAAAATTGATATAGTGCCAGTTGCCACGGTGATATTTGTGCAGTGGATGGTTCGCAATCTCTTCTCGGGGAAAGGATTTCGGGGGGCGAACGTAATCGGCCCAGACGGCCGAGCGTAGAAAGACCCATTCCTCCGCTGGAACCCCCTCGGGTTGCCCCTGCCGCAGTAACGATTCGAGGTGTGGATGTTGTCTCAGAATCGAATTGATCGTTGCGCGCTCGTCCGTTGACAAAAAATCCCAGGCAATTCTGGCAATCGTCATGTGTCCTGCATCATTCCAAGCCTGCGTCGTCGCGGGGAAGAAGAAGAATAATGAGCATAAGCCAAACAACAACAAAAATCGCGTCATGGGAACGGTCTCTGAAAACAGGAAGATCGCAAGAGGCTGAAAGTCGAAAATGGAGCAATTTTTTGGGGGGGGATACCCCGGCCCCAGGCGGTTACCAACTCCCGCCATGGCGAAAAAAGCACGCATCAGTCGTTGGGAAGCGTATGGGTTTCAAAGTGAACGAGTAATGCCGAGAGCAAGGGGTTGATGGTGAAACGCTGGACATCATGCGGTGGGTGCCAGCGTTTCCATTCGTAACCGGCGTGTTCGGTCACCGAAACGGGAAAATTCTGTGAGATCCAGCCCAGGAACATGACGAGCGTTTTTTCAACTCGCTCAGTACCGAAACGGGGTTCGACCGGGAAGTATCGTTCTTCGTAGCGAAAATCGGGATCAATTTTCACGGCGTCCCGCGGAATTCCGGTTTCCTCCCACATTTCGCGTAGCGCGGTTTCCAGTTCTGTTTCCCCCGGTTCCATGTGACCTTTGGGGAGATCGTACCGGTGAGAATGTTTCATCAAGAGGAACGAGAGTTCTGGTGTTCGGCGGAAAATGATGACGCCACATGATTTGACTTGAAGCATCGACCCCTCTCTTTCAAGGACAATTCCATTTGCCGTTTTCATTTTAACCGAAACAGGAACCGGTTGTTCCCATTAAAAGCGACTCGTTGTGACCTGTATCAATTGTCGATTGCCGCTGCATCGCTTTTCTTTTGTTCGGCTGATGAAGCGGAAACGGGGACTGCGAAAGCAGTTCATGGTATAAAGACCTGCATATTAGAACTCTGATTCGCCAGTTGCAATCCGCTTGAAGACGCCAACTCATGCCGCCGCATCTACGACAACTTGTCTTTCAGGGAACGCATTCAAGCGTCATACTCGCATTTCATTTGGTTGCCGTCGTTTTGGCTCTCCTGCTGGTGGTTCTTCTCTCCGGTTATGAGCGGCAATTGATTTCGAAGTCTCTGGGGTACAAGCTGCTGCTGCTGCGTATCGCAGCACTGGCCGTCATTCTGTTGATGCTCATGCAGCCAACCCTCCAATGGTCGCTGGAGCAAAAGCAGACAGGGCGAATTCTTGTTGGAATCGACTTGTCGGACAGTATGGCGACGACTGACGAACAGGCCAGTCTGGCAGAAAAACTGCGTGTCGTACGTGGGTTGGAGTTTATTGGAACTGCGGCCACGGAAGAACGGTTGAATCAATGGCAAAAAGCATTCGAGACGCAACAAGAACCGGAGTGGGTCGACGCCGATGAATTCCAACAAGGGGGACTCGCCCAGTCACGCAAAGAGCTCTTGCAATCGCTGTTCGGTGAAATCGATAAACTGCGCCGCAGCGAAATTGCTCGTCGACTGCTCGTTGCGACGAAAGAGCCTTTACTGGATCGTTTGAGTCAATCTCATCGCGTGGATCTTTTCGTTTTTGCCGGAAAATGGATCGGGATCGATCGTGAATCACTTGCCAACATGATTAAGTCCCCGCCGGTCAGCCTGTCGACAGGCATGACGGATCTGGCGATGGGACTGCAACCGGCGAGCAATTCTGAGGGGAATGTTGTCGGCACAATCCTGCTGACGGATGGACGGGATCAGGCAAACCAGAATCTCTCACAAATTGCCGCTTCGCTGAAAATGACGAATTCGCCGGTCTATCCTGTTTTGATCGGATCGAGTTATCGCCCTCGGGATCTCTCGATCCTTTTGGTTGAGCATCCTCATTCGGTTTACAAGGGAGATCATCCCCAACTCAAAGTGACTGTCGGAACGGCGGGTTTTGAAGGGAAACCGATTGATATCGAGCTGATTTCGGACGAAAATCCGGATGCACCGCCGATCCGAAAGTCGGTCTTATGCAGCGGAAGTCACGTGGTCATTGAATTCACGCTGGCGACCGAAGTCCTCGGACGCCAGAGTTACCAGGTACGAATCCCTTTCCAGGAAGGAGAATCACGCGGGGACAACAACCTGCGGGCATTTTCGTTTCAGGTGGTCGACGACCGCGCCAAAGTACTGCTGGTTGAGGGTGAATCCCGCTGGGAGTTCCGCTATCTGGATGCCGCATTCAGTCGTGATACACGCATCGATTTCGATCACGTTCTGTTTGAACAGCCTCACCTGAAGGTGCTGCCTCAACCTTTCTTTCCTCGGCAATTACCACTTCCATCTGTCAATCCGGAACTTGTTAAAACCGCTGGCTTTGATCAAGACCTGATTGTGATCGGGGACGTTTCACCCGAGCACATTACCGAGGACCATTGGCAGCAGCTTTTGAAATATGTGTCCGAAGGAGGGACACTCGTCTTGTCTGCGGGTCACCAAGATTTCCCGCTCGAACATCACTCGGCGGCACTGAATCAACTTCTTCCCGTCGATAAACTGATTCCGTTTCAGCTCGCCGACCAGACTCAGGCAGCGTCCCCCCGTGCGCGGGGGTTGCCACTGCAGTTGACTGTCGAGGGGCAAACACAGCCTATGCTCCAATTTTCCACAGAGCTTCCCGAGAATATCGGGATTTGGAAAGGACTCCCCGGACAAATGTGGGCGATGTTAGGGGATGCGAAACCGGGTGCCACGGTCTGGGCAACGACAACCCTCCCCGCAGGCCAGGTTCAGGGTCTGGCGGCAGATCGCAAATGGGGCGTCATCGTGCATCAGTATCTTGGTTCCGGACAGGTTGTCTGGCTGGGGATTGATGGAACCTGGCGCTGGCGATATCGAGTAGGTGACCAATATCACCACCGATTTTGGGCCCAATTGGCACGCTGGGCTGCCGCTCATAAACTTTCGGCAGGAAACGATTTTGTTCGGTTCGGAGTCGATAAGGAAAATGTCGAGGCTGGCCAGCCGATTTCCGTCCGTGCGCGATGGACACCACCGTATCTGGCAAAATATCCGCAGATCAAACCCCGCGCCGAAGTCTTTCTCTGCGAAGGCCAAATGGCTCGCCTGGTGACAACCGTGAATCTGCTGCCGGTCGAGGGGCAAGTGTTGCAACACGAGGGGCGAATTGCCGCACTGGCTGCAGGCGAATACCAGATTCGATTACAGGCCAACCAGGCGGATCTCGGCGAGAAACCAATCGTGACTTCTTTACTGGTTCAAGACCGGACAAGTCTGGAGAGGAGTGATCTGAGCACCCATCGAGAGCTGCTCGAAAAAATTGCGGAAGCGAGTGGAGGGCGATTATTTTTCCCGGATGAAGTTCGAAATCTTCCAGGCATGTTTCGTCAGTTCGAAGCGACAACGGTAGAAAGCCAGGAGGTCGCCTTATGGGATCGCTGGCCCTGGTTGATGGTACTGCTTTCGCTGCTGATGGGGAAATGGGTACTCAGAAAGCTCAATGGTTTACCCTAAGGATTCTGCCCGGATTGGCGATGGTTTGGTCCTTTTTCGCGTCTTCGCTGAACATCGCTCAATCCTTTTTTTTCTGCCACTGTTGCTTGAGCTCGTCAAAGCCCTTCATTGTGCCAGCTTGGTTCGGTTTAGATTCAACCGATTTCGTTTTGGTTGGCGATGACGATGGGGGACGATGCTCCGATTTGCGTGTTTCAGATGGACTGCGTGGTGAAGCGGCTGTCGCTGACGGGGGAGCCACCGACGCTCCCGGTGGAATCATCGTGAGCCCAATCCGTTTTCGATCACGATCGACGCTGAGAACCCAAACTTTAATGACATCGCCAAGCGAAAGCACATCGTGTGGCGAACGGACAAAATGGGTCGACATCTGGCTGATATGAACGAGTGCCGAGTCTTTGAGCCCGACATCGACAAACGCACCAAAATCGACGACGTTTAAAACGGTCCCCTGTAATTCCATGCCGACTTCGATGTCACCGAGCGACAAAATTCCCTGCCGAAAAACGGGAGCTGGTAGATCGGATCGAGGATCACGTCCCGGTCGTTGCAAATCTTCAAGAATGTCTTCCAGCGTGGGAATGCCGCACCCGAGTTCATCAGCCAGCCGGGCTGCGATCACACCACTTAAACGCTCTTTCAAAATCGAGCGATCGGCCGAGGGGCGAACCTCTTCGGGTGAGATGGCACATTGTGCCAGCAATTTTCTGGCAATCTCATAACTTTCCGGATGAATCCAGGTGTTATCGAACGGTTCATCGCCATCCAACTTCAAGAAACCCGCCGCCTGCGTAAAGGTCGCCGGGCCAATTCCGGGGACATTCATCAATTGCAGACGATTGGTGAAGGAGCCCTGTTTATCACGGTACTCAACGATCCGTCTGGCCAATAGTTGGTTAAAGCCCGAGACATGCGACAGTAGTGATGAACTGGCTCGATTGAGATCAACACCCACAAAATTGACACACGATTCCACCACCTGATCCAGCGCTTCTTTGAGCTGTTTGATATTCAGATCGTGCTGATACATCCCTACCCCGATATGCTGAGGCTCGATCTTGACCAGTTCGCTCAGAGGGTCTTGCAAGCGGCGACCAATTGAAATGGTCCCGCGCGCAATCGCATCGAGTTGCGGAAACTCTTGCTGTGCCACCGCACTGGTCGAATAAATGCTCGCCCCTGCCTCATTAACCACGATGTATTGAATCTCATGACATTCGGTAGCGATCAGGTCCGCAACCAGTTCTTCGGTCTCACGACAAGCGGTTCCATTTCCAATGACGATCACCTGGCATCGGTACTCGCGAATCAACGTCGCCAGTTTCGTTTTGGCCTCTTGCTTCTTTTCATCCGACAAAAGATACATGACATCAATCACAACGACGCCACCGACTTCGTCGAGTACGGCGAGCTTGCAACCTGTACGAAATCCTGGATCAATGGCAAGCACGCGCTGGCTGTGAAGTGGTGGTTGCAAGAGCAAGTTCCGCAGATTTTGTGCAAAAACCGAAATCGCATGCCGTTCTGCTTTTTCGGTCAGATCGCGGCGAAATTCTCGATCGAGTGCCGGTTGAATAAACCGTCCGAGCGCGTCGGTTGCGCAGGTCATGATGAACTCTCTGCAGCGATGTCGCGAGATTTCGAGATGGTCTGAAGTGACTCGAGTGGCTCGCTCATCGTCCCAATGAAAACTAACGCGAATGGCCTTGAGCTCTTCTCCCCGATTGAGGGCCAGGATCCGATGTGGAGGAATCTTGGAAACCGGCTCGGTAAATTCAAAGTAATCTCGAAATTCGGGATGGGCCTGATCAGCACCCTTCGTCGCGAACGAAGCAAGCCGGCCAGTTTCCTTGGCGACTTTGCGGCAGAGTTCTCGCAGGTTGGCGTCATCCCCGATTCGTTCCGCAACGATATCGGCCACCCCTTCGAGCACCTTGGTCGAATCAACCAGTTCCTGTTCGGGCGAGGTATATTTCGCGGCGGCTGCAACCAGTTCGGAACTAGAAATCGACTGATTCCAGACCGCCTCGGCCAACGGTTCTAACCCTCGTTCCTTCGCCATCGTGGCGCGAGAACGTCGCTTAGGGCGAAAGGGTAGATAAAGGTCATCGAGTCGTTTCAGCGAGTCGGCTTGTTCAATCGCCAGCTTCAATTCCGGTGTCAACTTTCCCTGTGCTTCGATCAGTCGCAAAATATCCGCGGCCCGTTCGGCCATCTGCCGCAATGACAGAACCCGCTCTTGAATGGCCCGAATTTGCTCTTCATGTAAATTGCCCGTTCGCTCTTTGCGATAACGCGTGATAAACGGGACGGTGTTTCCCTCGTCCAGCAATTGCACGGTATGCAACACCTGATCTGATCGCAGATGCAGTTCTGCGGCGACACGTTTCAAGTCAACTTCTCGTGGTTGATGCGAATCCGTCATGAAAGCCATCCATGCCCATCAGGGCCGACTCACTATTACCCAAATGTTCACGACACACCGGTGCGATTTCCATCGAGTGCGATTTCCATGGGAAACATGGAACACCGTTCGCAACCCGCCGACGGACTTGTTTTTCCCCAACAATTCACCACTTTCTGTGATTTCGCACAGACCTTCCCTGGTTGCGCTTCAGCGGAAAAATCGCCCCTGTCTTGCTCGTCTGGCTGAGAATGAATTCCTTCCGAATGAACTCGAACTCAACGTCGAGGAAAGATATCGCATTTTCCAGTCGCCATGGGAAGTGACACGCGCTTCAATTGCTCGAAGCAAAGCAGAGTTTCTGCATAAAACGGAATCCGGATTCCAGAAATTGCACCCGAGACGATCCAGAGTTCCGCGTGAGATTCCCCTTAGTCTCCGTGCAGAATTTGTCGCGTGAATTCGACGGATCCCCTGTTTCTCAATCCGCTCTTTTCTGACTTGAGTTGGCACTGAGTCGCTCGGATTTGCGGAGGGGAAGTTGGCGATATGCCAGCCACTTGGCGGCATCATCGCTTGTGCCGCTTCTCTGGCGAGTCGATTCTGGTATTCTCGGTCGAGATTGATCGTATTCGAACAAGGAGTTTTATCTCGATGAAACGGGTCACCAACGGGTTTGTTTGCTGCTTATTCATGTTATTCATGATGCTGTCTGTGGGCTGTGGTGCGGCAATCCATGCGGTGGATAGCCGCGATCCTTCCGGGACGCCCCACCCCATCAAAGTCCAGGATGTTAAGGCCTATGCACCATCACCCCTGCCGGATCGCCTGATCCTGACGTGGACCGGTGATCCCACTCGTTCTCAGGCAGTTACCTGGCGAACGGACACCACGATTGCCGTCGGATTGGCCGAGATTGCGGTCGCGGCGGATAATTCCAGTTTCGCAAAAGTGTCACGGCAATTAAAAGCCCGTACCACGCGACTCGATTCAGACCTGTCGCATGCCCATTATCACTCGGTCGAGTTCACCGCGCTGACCCCGCGGACCAAATACGCCTATCGCGTCGGTGATGGACAGAACTGGAGTGAATGGTTCCACTTTAGCACTGCCAGTGACCAACCTGAGCCGTTTACGTTTGTCTATTTTGGAGATGCTCAGAACGATATCAAATCACACTGGTCTCGGGTGGTGCGCGAGGCGTTTACCGATGCACCCAAAGCTCGGTTTTTGCTTCATGCGGGGGATTTGATCAATCACACGAACAGCGATGCGGAATGGGGAGAATGGCATCAGGCGGGGGGATGGCTGAATGCAATGACCCCCAGCATCGTGACTCCAGGAAATCACGAATACTCCAAAGTCGGTTTGACGCTGACTCCGACCCTTTCCACGCATTGGCAGCCGCAATTTGCCCTGCCGCCAAATGGTCCTGTTGACTTGCAGGAAACGACCTATTACGTCGATTTCCAGGGAACTCGGATCATCTCACTCAATTCCAACGAGAAAATTCTCGAGCAGGTTCCCTGGCTGGAATCGGTACTCGCTGCGCGGCCAGAATCGATTCACTGGACCATTGTTACGTTTCATCATCCGATTTACTCGAGCGCGAAAAATCGGGACAACAAGGAATTGCGAGGGGCTTGGCAACCCCTGTTTGACCGATTCCACGTCGATCTAGTGCTACAGGGGCATGACCATACTTACGCACGCTCGCACCTTCTCAACAGCACCACCGGGGTTGCCGCTCAAGGCGAAATCGGCACCATTTATGTGGTCTCGGTGAGCGGCCCCAAGATGTATGACATTGGAAAACCAACCCGGCCCGAATTCCAGCGTGTGGCCGAAGAGACTCAACTGTTTCAAATCATTACGATTGATGGGGACCAACTTCGTTATCAGGCCCGGACCGCCACGGGAACCCCTTACGATGGCTTCACGCTCAAAAAGCAGTCCGGGAAACCGAATGAATTGATCGAACAGATTCCAGAGACTCCCGTCCGGCTGCGACCTGCGAATTGAGGATGGCTCGTGATCAGCCTGGATTTAGAAGTCTTTCAACATTTCCCCATCAGCACGATTGGCCAAATGTCGAAACGTGAGGGGATCGATATTCTGGCTGATAAACCGAACCGAACCATCCCCCATCAGGAAGTGGCCTCCCCCGGAATGAAAGCTACTCGGTCCCCCGACAAACTCGCGCCCGGATTCCAGATCAGCCAGTTCCTGCCGCAAGTTTCCCGCGTTGAAATTTCTGACGGTGCTTGCATGCAGACGATAGGTGAACGAGACCGGAACCGCATCGCTCGCCCCCGCGCCTGTCGGATCTTGATCTTCCGCGTCAGAAATCGGGGCCACCGAATTGGGGACAGCAATCACTGCATTCCGCAACGAGGCGCGGGTACCCGACATCCAGCCGAGATCGCTTCCCGTGGCCAATTGATATTCCATCAGGAAAATCGTATTCGAGCTGCCATCGCGAATCTGCTCGTATCGGACAGAACTGTTAAGAAACAACACGCCATTCTGATTGACATCAATCGGCGTTTCAAAATCATTGTGAACGCCGCTATAGCTGGTCACTGCGGCGACGGGATTATTCCCGTTGCCAGGATCCGAGGGGCAAATGAACGTCGCGATTCGCTGCTGACGCGCGGGGGCATTCGCCGGATCATAAACCGAGCGATTAAAATCAATGTGACTGTAGACATTCTGTTGTTCGAGATAAGGGAGAATTTGAGTGATCCAGCTCATGTGATACCCACCCGCCTCTTTCGACTGGATTGGCCCAGTGGGGTTCTGAGTTCCGGGGGGTAAGACTTCGAAAGCCATCATGTAATTGTGTAATGCCAGTCCAATCTGCATCACGTTGTTTTTGCATTGGGTCCTTCGAGCCGCCTCACGAGCCTGCTGCACCGCCGGAAGCAACAGGGCAATCAAAACGGCGATGATCGCGATCACCACCAGCAGTTCAATCAAGGTAAAACCGCGACGATATTTGGTTTGGAGTCGAGAAGGATTTGAATTCAAGTGGGGCATAGTTCACTAATTCCTCATGTTTAACAGGTTTAATTTCAACGGCAGCGTTCATGTTCAGTGGGAGTGAAGTTGGCGCGTAATCCGCACAAAGTCGGGATGCCCGACGGGATACTCCGCCATCACCTCGATGATCTGTCGGTTTGGGTTCAGGGGATCGGGAGTGACAGAAGTTCGAACGGTTGCGGTTCTTCCCCGTGCCAGCTGCTCGGCAGGAACCAGCCATTCATCACCGAGGAATCTCGGATCGGTTTGCAATCGAACGAGGGCTCGTTCAGACGCTGCATCGGCGAGAAAACTGGCCTGCAACCGATATTCATCTCGTTTCAGCTGACGATGCGACATCGCAGCAATTTTGAGCAACGACCCGATCATCAGCGACGTGACCAACAGGGCGATCAGGGCGAAGATCATGACCGCCCCTGACCGCGTTACAACCCGTTGAATCCTTGCCTGAGCTCGTTTTTTCACTTCAAATCCTCCACGGTATCGGCCGGTTTGGTCGTGGAAACCGCCCCCTTGGGCGGAACCGTTTGTTCTCGCAGCGAGCCCAGACGATTTAAATGAGCTTCAATTCTTAATGACCGAAGTGGTTGTGGCGGCTGTTGATTTTTAATCACGATCGCTCCAGG
>JBIKZJ010000567.1:0-3527 GCA_044354755.1 Schlesneria sp.
TGGCCGAGTACCGCCGTTTTTATGCCGGGAAACCGTTCGTCCGCGTGGTCGATCATCTTCCCGTGACCAAAGACAGTGCCAACACAAACTTCTGTGATATCACCGTCCGCGTGGTCAAAGGTCGAGTCGTCATCGTGGCGTGCCTGGATAATCTGATCAAGGGGGCCTCGGGTGTTGCCATTCAAAACCTGAACCTGATGGCCGGCTTCCCGGAAACGATGGGCCTGCTCCCCTGCGGCAGGTGATGGGAATTGCCTCTTGTGCCAACGGCCAGTCCCGTCATCATTCCATTTGCCTTCGCCGCAACGCGGCGTCAGTGAATCGTCAGGGGTGTAAACCACTGGAAATCGCCCTCGCCCGTCACCTCAGCCGCAACCCGGGGAAAGCACAACCCCAGTAAGCCCCACCCACCCCCGCTTGGGATTGATCGCAATTCCTCCGACGTTCACCCCGTTGGGGTTCTGGGATGTGTTCGTGTCGGTTTCCAGGGGCTTACGCACCCGGGCTATTGACTTACGTCCCCTTGGGACTGGGAATAGCCAAGAAACCGCCAGAGAAGTCCCCATCCGTGTTGGACCTGCCTCTCACGATGATCTTTCTTGCGGTAGGGGCGCCCAAACAACATCCGATCTCGCAATCCGGCTTCAAAACAACGTATCCCATCGATCCCGCCATGATCCTGTCGATCCTGCCATTCTCCCACCAAGCCCGCAACATCACTCTACGCAAACTCTACCTCGCCGGCCATTTTGGCCAGTCTTTCCCTCCGAATCAAACGAAATCAAAACCTAAGATTCAGACCATTCCAGCAAAGTTGGGGCCCTTTTTTAAGGCAGCCCAGTGTCCTCATGATTTTTTTGCCGCTCCAAATCAAACGTGATCAAAACAGCTCACTGGAATGTTTTGTTCGATTTCGCAACGAATTTTCAAGCGAAAACCATTTCCTCACGGTCCTCGAGGGTCCTTCGGCCATTATTTCTGGAATTCGACCGATTTTTCAGAAATTTTATGACAGGTTGATCGGTCGGCTTACGTTTAATCATAGGGGTCGAGAAATTTGAGATTCATGACTCACCGCCGCCATTCGGACACATCACCACAGGCACATTGTTTGCGGGCAGAAAGTGGGCATGTCCAGTTAACGCACGAAATAGAAAACACGAAAATGCGAGTACGATTACCCAATTGAACAGATCCTCTGAAAAGGCCGAATAATCAAAGGAAAAAAGGGGACGCCACTGATATTGATTTCCGGATGGAATTGCGTTGAGGGCAGTTCACAGGGGAAAGAATTCAAAACCGTAGATCACCGTCGCTGCTGACAGTGACTCGTACGAGTCGTATGGTAAATCAACGAATACCGAACATGGTATTCAAACCGGATAGCGAGTACGCCGCCCGTTCATTTCATCGTTCTGCCGATCAACGCACACTCGGTGAAAGCCGATGAAGGTCGATTTGAATTCGTTACGAGTCAACGATATCAAAAGCATTGGATTTTTTTAACTTCTATTGAGGAGCCATCATGATTAATGTCACGCTGAATGTCGTCGGATTGTATTACGGAGAAACTGTTGAGGTTAACGACGACCCAACCGTCCTTGACGTCTTGGAAGCGGCGAAAGGAGTGAAAACTTCTTCTGGAGTTTTAAGCTATGACGTAAACGCCGCACCGTATGAAACGTCGATTAATTGGATCGAGAATGACATCACCGCGTTGAAGGCCCCAGCCTCTCGTAAAGCGAGGCCAGGAGCGACTCCGCGAAAACTGAAGAAGAAGGTTTTGCGTTTGCAGGAAGGCGTGTTCAATCAGCCTGCGAGTGTTGGCGTGTCAAGCTTGATCTCCGTTGCATGGCAGTACTACATTGAGAAGGCACGAACAAAGAACCCGCCACTTGTCACGACAACTTTTAGTATTGACAATGTCATTGTTAATGCCGGTCTGAGCAACAATGCAACGGATGGCAAGAAGATTGAGGATGGCGACACTGTCACCCTTCGGCTTCTCTGTATCAACTCGAGTCTCCATCCGGTCAATGAAGCTCCGGATGGGCTTCCTCCTCGAAAATAACCTGGCAAAACCACAAAATTGGTAGCACACAAAATGCAAGCGAGTTGCGGATTAGGCGTTTCCTGATGGGAACTCGCTTGACCGCAACTGCTTGATTTCTGTGTTCGACTCGGAAATGCGGCATTGAGTTGGGAGCTAAAGGGACACTGGACTAGCTTGAAGATGGGTTGCGATTCTGCTCAAATTTTTCGAATCATCGGTATTGATTACGTTTCATTTGGAGCGGAATGATGGCGAGAATGGCTCGATCGGAAGTATTTGCGCCTGATCAAGTTGCGGTTGTACACGTGATGAAGCGTGTGGTTCGTCGCTGTTATCTGCTGGGTGACGACCCCGTGAGTGGCAAAAATTATGATCATCGCGAAGTCATGATAGCGCTACATGACCGTTGGACCGATTTCCAACCGCCGGATCCACTCGGCGACACAGATCGAAGTCACGTTCGGGTATCGCGATTACCGGGATGGCGGCAAAAAGCTGATGAGACTCACTCCCGATGAGTTTCTCTCGCGCTGATTCGAACACATTCCTCCCCGAGGCCTTCGGATGATTCGGCGCAGCGGACGCGACGCCAATTCCTGTGCGAAGAAGCGTGCGGAAATCCAGCGATAACTTCTCGCCTCGACGACGAACCATTCCGCAACAAAATATGACAAAAAATCGCTCGCGGCCGTTTTCCCACTTGAACCGGAACGCTAACCGGTGTGTAAAACAGTGGTCGTTTGCCGCGACACGAACATGATCCTCGAACCCCATCTTTTTCTGCGGAAATCGAGCATCCCGCTGAAAGAAATCAAAGGGGTCAGGACTAAATGGCACTGCCTTATATCCGGCTTGGGGTTACGTCAAATTCAGTAGTCTGCTGTTTTGATGGTGATGAGTTTTCGATGGCGGACAATGGGGACACTGCGCTGGCTTGAAAATATGTTGCGAGTTTGCTCAAATTGTCCGAATCACAGGTTTTGATCTGCTTTGATTTGGAGCGGAAAAATGGCGCGGATGGCACGAGCGGAAGTGTTTGCGCCTGATGAAGTTGCGGTTGTGCATGTGATGAATCGCGTGGTTCGTCGCTGCTACCTGCTGGGTCATGATCCGGTGTCCGGCAAGAATTATGATCACCGCAAAGTGATGATTGAAAATCAGTTACAGCGATTGGCCGGCGCGTTCGGGATCGACCTGCTGGGATTTGGCATCATGTCGAATCATTTTTATTGGATTTGATTCTGAGGTCTCGTCCGGATGTTGTCTCGACTTGGGAAGATACCGAGGTCGCTCGCCGGTGGTTGTTGATTTGTCCGGTGCGAAAGAATTCGGCGGGGGATCCAGGAGAAACGGGGACTGGCTCCGTCCGCGGTGATCGCGGTAGGAACGGCCATTACTGACCGCCCCCCGCACAGATCCGTACGTGCAGAATTACCGCATACGGCTCCTACCTTGGATGAAGACGATTGAACCT
>JBIKZJ010000568.1:0-3526 GCA_044354755.1 Schlesneria sp.
TTTTCCCACTAGGGCCGACTCTTTCCCGTCACCCCCATCGCCGGAACCTTCACCCCCTTCTTTTGGTGCGAGTGGATCGGCGGATTGTCTCAATTTCCAATCGTGAAAAGGGAGTCCCGCAGCGGCGTGTTCGATCGCAGCACCCAGCAGCAGTTGATCGACTTTTGCGAGCTCGACACGACAGGCCACGAGTGACTCACCCGTTCCCGAAAGGATGTCCCCAGCAAGTTGGCCAGGCACAAACGTCAATCGATTTCCGTCACTCGACAAGGCTTGAATCAGGTTGGCGACCCCTGTTTCCGGTTTGATTTCGGCATTGGATGCGGGGGTGGATTCGGGGCTGACTACGTCAGGATGCAGCCAGAGGATGCGGACAATTCGGTCGCGACGAACGATTTTTGTATCCAGCCGGATCTCGATCTGTAATTGTTCCTGGTCCATCGAGGTGACGCGACCTCGTAGATAGTCTCCATCCACCGACCGAATCAACTGGGTTGGCGGATTATCTCGCTGCATGCGCGGCAGCGTCAGCAAACGTTCTTTCTTCTGCAGCTGAATCTGGATCGGCGGGGCATCCGCAATCAATTCCAGCGTCTGAATCTGACGATGTGGGATGAACTTGGCATCCGTCATCGTCGACTCGAATTGCACCCCTGTTTCGTCGATCCCCAGCACCTGACACGGGATTTTGTCGCCGGTTCGCAGATGCAGCACCGAGGGTGCGTCTTTCTTAGTTGCTTTTGCGGGGTTAAGCTTGGCACCGTCGGTGATCATCCCTGCAATCGCGCCGAGTACCCCACCCCGGCGTGCAGCACCCATTCGGAGTTGGTTTTGTCTTTGTAACAGCATTTGCTGTTCGGCGTCTAAGGGTGTTTCAGCGACCAGATCCCGATAGACGACTCGTGCGGAAAGTCCCCGTACCAACGGACTGGCGGTGCTGCTCTGATCAGGGTGCCAGACCAGGGGGCTCGATTCCCCCTCGATCGCATCGACCAGATGGCCATGCAAGCGGGTTTCGGCGGTTTCGAATCGTCCCCGACGCTGCGGTGATTGCGGGGGTTCGGACGTCGGCGTCAATACGATCAGAGACTGCATTTCTTCCAGCGGAAACGAGAGGGGTTCTTCAATTCCCGCTGCCTGAAAATGAATCCGATTGTCTGCGACGCGAATTAAGTCGCCACTGATTTTGATGCCGGACAAGAGGCTGGCACGCAGTGACCTCGAACCAAGTTCCGTGGCGGGTGAAAAAACAATATCGCGCACCTGGTTCTCGGCAACTCGCTGAAAATCGGGCTCGTCGCCAATCAGAAACTCGTCCGTTTCCGCGTCATACCCGGACAATGTTCCGTAGTGAATGGTGCCATCATTCCCATGGATTCGCGTTTTGTTCGCCTCGGCCTGTTGCGGTAACTCCCCATTCCAGCGGCCGATTTGCAGTCGTTCCAGACGGACATCGCCGCTCCGATTGGTCAGTTGCACACCACCGAACGTCTGAGGTTTTCGGGTTTGGACGGTGAGATCCGCCAGCGGTTCACCACTCGCCGTAAACACCAGAATTCGCCCTTGAATCTGATCGAGAAAAGCCTGAACGTGCAGCCGTCCCGATTTTCCGGAGGCGTTGTCTGGCGTTACGATTTTCTGCAGTGGCTCGACATCTGCTTGTTTTTCGGTTTCGCGCTGCACAACAATTTCATTTTCCCAGACTTCAAACTGGAACGCACGCAAGAGGGTTTTTGCGTCCTCGCCGACCCCGAGTGCAAACTCGAAGTCCGGTTGACCGGTCCAGGACAGTTCGAATTCGAATCGAGCCTGATCCGGAATCCCAAAATCTCGCCGCAGAATGGCTCCGGATTTGGACGTGAGCAATTGGCCTGCGTCGTCACGCCAGGAATCCGCGTCACCCACGATCTTCCAACCCTCAAGACCATTGGGGCCAATAAAGATCTGGTCCGCACCGCCACCCCAACGGTAGAACCGCTGCACCCGACCGCGATCGAGGTGGAGACGGCCAACACTCACGGCATCTATCACAAACGTCTTGGAATCGAGACCGACCAGCGAACCGTATAAGACATCGCCCCCCAGCAGTTCAAAGCAATAATCCCGCTCGAGCGCGACCGGTTTTTCCGGGAGAGGAAAGTGAATCGAGGTGACACCACCCAGGGGAAAATAAAAGGGACTCGTAAACGCCGGTGACTGCCAACCCAGACTCGCCTCGGCGGGAGCTTGAATCAACCTTCCCGTCAGGTGATCTCCATTTGCGAGATGCAGAATCGAAGTCTGTTTCGATGCCGCTGCGGAAGCCTCGTCCGCACGGGTGATCGAGCAAGTCCCGAGCACCCACACCAGCGTGGTTGCCAGCAAAATTCGTTGAGTCGCAAGATTGAACACGAGGGGATTCCTGGTCGTCGCACAACACTTGAGCCATGAGGATTCACGGTCACGATCGAAGCATCAGCGTTCGTAGATAGGGAGAAAACGGTAATTCAGTGCGAGCGCCAAACAGGACATGGATGTTCCGAGCGTTGTCCCCATCTGGCCGGGGATGCTTCCATCCGCCAATTGAATGGTTTTCAGATGACGGACCAAGAGCTTGTTCCATTTTTCCCACGCCACGACATCCCCCTGGAACAGTGCTTGCGCCTGATAATAGCGTGTGTATTCCGGCCAGCTTTGTTGTGCCACGTTTTCCAGGCGTTGAACCAGATAACCGAGAGTCGCCTTGAACTGGGTCAGGTCTTTTCGACGGGCGACCGAGTAAACCAGGGTGGCGATCGAAATGCGGGCAAACGATTCATCAAAGCCACCGAACCCGCCGGAATAGCCCACCTGACCTGATGGCGAGGTCATTTTCGTGAAGTAATTAATGGATTTATCGATCGCTTCATCGGGAACTTCGATCCCGGCATTGCGAGCAGCAAGTAGCCCCATCAGCACCGCACCACTGACGGAGGTATCCGCGTCATTGCCATCGGGGGAGTATCTCCAGCCGCCGAACGAATTTTTCTTTTGCGAGGTGATGGCGGCTCGTACCGCCAGTTCCAGAGACTGGCCGACCGTGCGGCGATTGGGTTCGTTACCGGTCCATAAATTGCGATCGTCGACCGCTCCATAGGCTTCGGCCAGGGCGAGCATTGCAAAGCCATGATTGTACATGCTGCTGTGCCCGCCGTTCTTGCCGCCGTAGAAGCCGGTCTCACCATCCTGCCCTTCAATGATATGACGCAAGGCGCGCCGGACATTGTTGCTGTACAGTCCGAAGTTCGGATCTTCCCCGCTGGCTAACAGGACCATCAGACAGAGTCCTGTGACCCCCGGTCCCTGTTCACCGCCGCTTTTCCAGTCACCCGCTTCATTCTGGTTGACGACCAGATACTGCAAGCCCCGCTCGTAGATTTCGCGGACATCACGCGGGACGACTTCTCCCACGCGAATGACAGGCGCTTGTGCCATCGCTGGTGAACTGAATAACCCGCAGGCGATTAACGCGATGACGGAAATCCGGGCCCGATAACGGGGGTTGCGA
>JBIKZJ010000185.1:0-11668 GCA_044354755.1 Schlesneria sp.
CCTCGTCCTCATGAAGAACTCGCCGCCGTCCTGCCAAAGTCTAAGGGTGGCTCAACCAGTTCGGCCAGCTGAAGTGAGTCCGTCTGCGATGTCGGCGGGAGTGGTACCCGCGAGGTCTTGAAGCAACGTTGCTTCCGGGCTGGCATCACTCGATCATCCGTCTTTTGGGAGCGGAACAACCGTACCGCAACGATGGCCAAAAAATCGAGTACTCGCACAAGTCAGGCAACCACACGGTCTGCAACCACGCAGTCTGCAACCAAGGGGTCTACGACAAAATTGTCGGTGACAAAAGAGTCAGTGACCACGAAGTCTGCAACCAAAAAGGTTTCGGCCCCCCAACCGGAATCGGGTCCCGTACGCCAGGGGACAGTGGTCCCTCAGTCCACTGCATCAACGAGTTCCGCATCCACCACCGTCGCGGCGAATTCGCCACCGTCGGTGATTGTTAATCTTCTCCCGCAAAACGGAATTTTTTCCATGAACGAAGCAATTGGTTTGATTGAAACAAAGGGTCTTGTGGCCCAGATCGAAGCGGCTGATGCCATGCTGAAGGCGGCCAACGTGAATCTGGTTAAGCAGAGTCAGAGTGGTGGCGCTTACGTCACGACGGTCATTCGTGGCGATGTGGGCTCGGTTCGTGCGGCGGTTGACGCCGGATCCGCTGCAGCCTCGCGAATTGGCGAGCTGGTGAGTGCTCATATTATTGCCCGTCCGGATAAGGCTCTCCTTGAGTTTTTCATCTGATCAGACGCTGCGATTTGTCCGTGACCGGCGAGCTGGGTGGAACAACCCCGTGGGTGGATTGATGGTCCATCTGGGGGGTGACGTTGCTCGGCTGGCAGCTGTCGGGTTGTTACGAGCTCGCGATTAAGGGCTCATCGAGATCCTCAAGGGACGCCATGAAAGTACTCGTCGCGAATCTGGGTTCAACCAGTTTCAAGTACCGTCTTTACGATTTGCCCAGTGAAGTTCAACTGGCCCGTGGGGGCATTGACCGGATTGGGCAATCGGCCAGTGCGTGCTTTGTCGAAATTCATGGTAAACGGCAAGAATCGACCCTTCCTGTCGGTGATCATGCTGCTGCGGTCGGAATGTGTCTGGCACAGCTGACCGATCCTGAGCACGGTTGTTTGCAGTCGGTTAGCGAAGTTGCTGCGATCGGTTTCAAGGCGGTTTTTGCGGGAAACCTGAGTGGTGTGCGCGTTGTCGATGATGCGTTACTGCAGCGGATGGAAGATCTGGCAGATATCGCCCCCGCCCATAATCCGATGTATGCCAAAGCGATGCGACAGCTTCGTTCGGCGTTTCCTCAGATTCCGCTGGTTGCGGCCTTGGAGACGGCCTTTCACGATACGATTCCTGCCGCCAATCGGCTCTATGCAATCCCTTACGAATGGTCACAGGAGTTTGAAATCCAGCGTTGGGGTTTTCATGGGGCGAGCCACCGTTACTTGAATACCCGCATGGAACAATTGCTTGGTCGTGGGGATCTGCGGATTATCACTTGCCACTTGGGTGGTAGTAATTCGCTGTGTGCCGCGCGTGATGGCAAGTCACAAGCGACGAGTATGGGAATGAGTCCCCAGACGGGGTTACTTCACAACAACCGAGTGGGTGACTTCGATCCCTTTGCCTTGCCGATTTTGTTGCGCAAGACCGGCAAAACGCTCGAGCAGATTCTCGAGGATCTTTCGAGCAAGGGGGGGTTACTGGGGCTGAGCGGCCTCAGTCAGGACGCGCGAGACATTGAAGAAGCGGCGGCAAAAGGGCATGTGCGAGCTCAGCTGGCACTGGATGTTTTTATCGCCTCGATTCGCCAATACCTTGGGTCCTACCTGACCGTTTTGGGTGGTGCGGATGCGATCGTATTCAGTGCCGGGATCGGTGAGAACTCGTCAATCATCCGAGCGGGGGTCTGTCGGAACATGGAATGGGCCGGAATCGAACTGGATCACGCCAAGAATCAGTCACTGCCACGCGGCAGCGAAAGTCGGATTTCGACTGAGAGCAGTCGAGTGCAAGTCTGGGTTGTGCCGACGAATGAAGAGATCGTTGTGGCACGGCAGACGGTCGAAGCGATTGGATCACGTTGAGGATTAAGGACGAATCATGTTTCTCGCACGTGTAACAGGAAGTGTGGTCTCAACGCAGAAGGTCGACGCGATGGTCGGTCAAAAGCTGCTGGTTGTTGAGCCGTTGCGTGTAAACGAGAAGGATCAAGCGGGCCTGGTTTCGACCGGCCGAACATTTATTTGCGTTGACACCGTTGGTGCGGGGGAGGGGGAGGTCGTACTGATCGTTCAGGGATCCAGTGCCCGATTTACCCCGCAGACAAAACCGTTGCCGATTGATTGCGCGATCATTGGAATTATCGACTCGGTTCATCTTGGATCCCGTTCGATTTTTGATGCGAAGGGGGATCAATCCAAGGAGGGAAACGCATGACAGTTGATTTGCAAAACATTCCGATTCCACGGGGCCAGATTCGAAGCGCCTTGTTTACAGGGTTGCTGTTCCTGATCGTTGTGAGCGTGTTTGCCGTACCCGTCTGGAGGGCGAGAACGGTCAAACCTGAAGCTTCGGCACTGGTGTACGTTTGTGGATTTTTCGCAGTGCAGGGGATCTTGCTGGTCTATTTTCTTCCAAAGCTGTGGACCCAGATCCGGTTAAAGAGTGTGGAACCGGGGAACCTGCAGGGGGCCTTACAAAAGCTTCCTGGGTTATTCGAAGAAAAGACGACGATTGTTTATGCGATGCTGGGAGTTATTGCTTTTGTCAACTTATATGCGTTATGGAGAGAAGGACAAACGGTGTCAGCAGTGGCGACTGCGACCGTTTTTCCGATGCTAATCGCTCAATTTCCGACTGTGCGGAAGTACGAGTCCTGGGCAAAAAAGACCGTGAAACGGTTCCTGCAGGGCCCTGATGCGGGCTGGTAACATTAGGCCGATATTTCGATTTGTTGCTGCGGCGAGTGCGTCGCAAATCCATGATTTCGAGGATAGAAACAATGCAAGCCAACCCCGAAACAATTCGCAGCGTGGTTCAGGAAGTCCTCGCCCAGCTGGGGAAGTCACCGAAGTCGAATGCCCCCCAACGAGATGGCGACATGGGGGTGTTTCAATCCGTCGATCAGGCGGTCGCGGCCGCGAACGAGGGGTTCAAAAAACTCAGCGAATCACCGCTGGCTGCACGCAAGACGGTGATCGAACTGGTCCGACAAATCTGCGATACTCAAGCCGAGGAACTCGGTCGGCTGGAATTTGAAGAGACCCGGATTGGACGGCTGGATCACAAGATCGAAAAGCTGAAAATCATCAAGCTGGTCCCTGGAGTTGAGTTCATGCGGACCGATGCCGTGAGCGGCGACCATGGGCTTTCGATTACCGAGTACGCTCCGTTTGGTGTGATTGGTGCGATTACTCCCGTGACCCATTCGTTACCGACGCTGGCGGGGAACATCATCAATATGATCGCGGGTGGGAATACGATGATCGTGAATCCCCACCCGAGTGGTGCTCGGATTGCCTGTGAGGGGGTCCGCCGCTTTAATCGGGCAATCTATAAGGCAACGGGACTGGAAAATCTGGTAACGATCATCGAAAAACCGACGCTTGAGACCGCTGCGGCGATCTTCGCGCATCGGGGTGTGCGGCTGTTGTGTGTCACCGGCGGCCCTGCGGTTGCCAGGGCTGCGATGGAAAGCCGGAAGAAAGCAATCGTGGCAGGTCCGGGAAATCCCCCGGTTGTCGTCGATGAAACCGCCTGCCTGGAAAACACGTCCAAGTCGATCGTGAAGGGGGCTGCGTACGATAACAATCTGTTGTGTATTGGGGAGAAAGAAGTCTTCGCGGTGGAAGAGATCTTCGACGCGTTGATGGAGACCATGAGTCATCATGGAGCCTACCGTTTGAATGCTTCGCAGATCGATCAGCTGACAAAACTGGCCTTTTCTCCCCCGACGAAACCTGATGATCATTATCACCTCAATCGCGATCTGGTTGGACTCGATGCGACGAAGTTGGCCGAGCTGATCGGGTTGCGAGTGCCCGCCAGCACCGAATTGCTGTACGGCGAAACCGACACCTCGAATCCGTTTGTTCCTGAAGAGCAGATGATGCCTTTCGTTCCCTTGGTGCGTTGTCGAAATTTCGCGCACGGCGTGGAACTGGCACTCGAATTTGAACACGGCTTCCGTCACACCAGCCTGATCCATTCGCGAAATGTTCGGCATATGACGCGGATGGGGCGTGAAATGGATACGACATTGTTTGTGAAAAATGGGCCTTCGATGGCCGGTTTAGGATTGGGTGGTGAAGGGTATTTGAGTTTCAGCATTGCCACGCCGACGGGAGAAGGGGTGACCAATCCGATGACCTTCACTCGGCAGCGACGGTGTGTGCTGGTGGACGACCTGCGGGTGATTTGAGGACGCAACACGATGCAACTCGGAAAAGTCATCGGTCGAGCGACTTCGACCGTGAAGCATCCCACGCTGAAAGGTTGGCGACTGCTGATCGTCCAACCGATCGGTCCGGGGGGCGAGCCCGATGGGGCTCCACAACTGGTGATCGATAATCAGGGGGGTGGCAAAGGGGACACGGTGATTATCTCGTCCGATGGCAAGACGGCGAAAGAGATGGTGGGGTCAGACAATTCTCCGGCACGGTGGCATGTGCTGGGGATCGTTGATTAAAAGGCTGTGGCCTATTGAAGATGGGCGTTTTGAAGACGGTCCTGAGGGTAATAAGAAATCAAGGAAATCGGCTGAGATCAACATCGCAAATGTTGAAGAGGCCCTTGGGAATCGATTGTGAATCAGTCGCTGATTGATGAAATCGTATCGGGGATTCTGGCAAGGCTCCAGTCGGCCCCGGCACGTCCCGTCAATCCGCAGGTTTCCGCTTCGTCTGATCTGGAAAAGGGACCGATCAAACCGGTTTCTCCCCTACCAGTGTCCGTAACGGCTCCACTGACGGCCGGGTCGGCTGGCAGGTCCCTCGTGATCACTGCTGGCGTTCTTTCCAATGTGTCGGCAGTACCAACAACCGCAACCGCAACCGCCGCCACGACCACCAAAACCAATACCGTCGAATTACTGGCTCCCATCATCACCGCAGAACTGCTGAATCAATCGCTGAAAGCGGGCGAGATGCTGCGAATCGGGCGAGGTTCGATTCTCACTCCCTCCGCTCGCGATTGGTTGAATTCCAAGCGAACGGTGTGGAGTCGTCAGGACAAAATGGGGCCGGTCAGCAGCATCCCCCGTCCAAAGTGGCGAATGATCCTGCAAACGATGACTCCAACGGTCCAAGCACTGCACGAGAGTTTGCGGCGACTGGCCGAGGAATGGACGATCGAGATCGTCGGCCAACCGATCGAGGCGGCCCGACTGGCGATGAGTCTGGTGAATACGTCCGAGTGTGATGGGGTGGTGATTTTTACAGAACAGGCGGACTTAGTAGCGTGCCAGGCCAATCGGAGTGAGCGTGTTCGTGCCGCCGTGATGCAAAATAGTAAGCAATGGGAACAAGTCTTGCGGTCGCTGGGTGCGAATGTGGTTTGTATCAGCCCAATCGGACGATCGTTTATGGAATTGAGAAACCTGTTGAAAGAGTGTGCGGGGAATCCGCCGCAGCCTCCACCAGGGATGTGATGAGAAAATCAACGTGATGTGAAAATCAACTCGTTAAAGGCCCTGAAAGGCAAAGAACAGCGAAGCCGAGACCAGCCAGGAAGATCAGAGAACAGGACACGACAGAGAACCAGATCGAAGGAAAGTAGAGCTTCAATGCGAGTCGGCGATGTGATCGGCAAGGTGACATTATCCAAATGCAACCCGATGGTATTGGGTGGCACATGGCTGGTTGTCGTCCCCCTGAGTGCCGCGGGGCTGAGGGGTGATCCACTGGGACGCGATGAAGCCGTAATTGTGTATGACGAACTTGGTGCAGCACCAGGCTCGAAGATCGGATTTAGCGAAGGGGGTGAAGCGGCCAATCCGTTTGCCCCCGACTACAAACCGCTCGACGCCTACAATGCCTGCATATTAGATACGATCGAAGTAGAGTAACCGTCAAACGACGGGGAAGGGAACAGACCAGTATGGCTAGCCAATGGAATTCTGGAATCAACGACCGGAAGTTAAAAGAAGACATTTGTGAAATCGGACGCCGGGTTTACAATAAAGGTTTTGCCGCCGCAAACGATGGGAATATTTCCATCCGTGTCGGTGAGAACGAAGTCCTCTGTTCCCCGACGATGATCTGTAAAGGGTTCATGACTCCGGATGACATCTGTGCCGTTGACATGGAAGGAGTACAAATCGCGGGTAAGCGGAAACGAACCAGTGAAGTCCTTTTGCATCTGGCGATCATGAAACACCGTCCTGACGTGAAGGCCGTGGTTCACTGTCATCCCCCGCATGCGACCGCGTTTGCAGTCGCCCGCGAGCCAATTCCGCAATGTATTCTGCCGGAAATTGAAGTTTTCATGGGGGAAGTCCCGATTGCCCCTTATGAAACCCCGGGTGGTCACGCTTTTGCGAACACGGTGGTTCCGTTTCTGGGGAATGGAACCAATACGATCATTCTGACGAACCACGGTACCGTGACATTCGGCAAGACGATTGAAGAAGCATATTGGAAGACCGAGATTCTGGACGCATACTGCCGGATCCTGCTGCTTTCGAAACAGCTTGGCAAGGTTTCATACCTCAATGAACGCGAGTCCGTCGAGCTGCTGGATCTGAAGAAAAAGTTGGGTTTTGATGATCCACGCTTCCACGTCGAAGATTGCGATCTTTGTGGAAACAGCGCTTTTCGAGAAGGTTACAAAGAAAATCAGCTGGAACCTTATGCATTCGAAGCACCTCCGCAGTACGCAGGGTATCTCGAACGACAGAAGGGGGCAAAGTCAGTTCCAGAGGTCAAGCCCGTCGCCGCGCCGGTCGCCGCAGCGGCTGCCGAAGTGGACACCGAATCCCTGATAAAATTAATCACCGAGCAGGTGCTGGCGGCGATGAACAAGTAATCCCAGCAGGAACGATCCACCCTGAATTCAGGTGACACACGAATCGCCTGAATCACGAGAACGTGGCGGGATTCGTTGAGTGAAAGCATCAAACCATTCGAGAGATTGATCCTGGGTGCGCCCATGATCACGAGGGAGATCAGCATGAAAGTCAGTATCATCGGCGGTGGTGGTCTGGTCGGATCCTGTGCAGGATTCGCTCTGCAGGCCGGTAAGATCGTCCGGCATATCCATCTGGTTGACGTAAATCAGGAGGCCTGTGAAGGTCAGGCTCTCGATTTGCTGCACGGGGCCAGTATTCTGGCGGATCAGAAAATCACGTCGGGTGATATGAAATCCTGCTCTGACAGCGACTGTATCGTGATTACCGCAGGACTCAGACGAAAACCGGAAGAGAGCCGCCTGGACCTGATCAACCGGAATGTGATTTTATTTCGGGGGATTCTGAGCGAGTTAAAAACGAGTGGTTTGCGGAAAGATGCCATCGTTTTCGTCGTCTCGAATCCGGTCGATGTATTGACCTACCTCGCCATCAAGGAACTGGGACTTCCCGCTTCGCAGGTGATCGGCCTGGGGACCGTGCTGGATACGACCCGACTGCGTAGCATGCTGGCCCAACGACTGGATGTCCCGCCGACACAGGTCGATGTCACGATTTATGGCGAGCATGGTGACAGCATGGTGCCGATCTGGTCTGCCGCTCAGATTGCCGGTTTGCCGTTGGAAAAATACCCTGGGGTCAATTCGCAACTGATTGCCGAAGTGGAAAAGAAGACGCGGGGCAGCGGAGCGGAAGTGATCAAGAAAAAGGGGGGAGCCGGATTTGCGGTGGGGGTCTCGATCGCGGATGTCGTCCACGCGATCACCCTGGACCAGCGACGTATCCTGCCGGTTTCTTCGCTGCAGTCGGGGGCATACGGGCTGCGCGATGTGGCGATTTCGGTGCCGACGGTCATCGGTCGAAAAGGGGTTTTAGGGGTGATCGAAGTCGATCTGTGGCCTAAAGAAAAGATGGCATTACAAAAGTCGGGCAGTATCCTGCGTGAAACCATCGAGAAGGTCCTGTAAAATCACGAGACGACTCGCCGTGGAAAAGCGGCGAATCGTTTCGGGGCAGATTTCCTTATTGAAACGCTGACGATGACGTCTGCTCGAGGCTACCAATCGTGACGCTGTTTCACAATTTTCGACGTCATCGCGAGACCGTGGGACGGGAAGAACAGATTGTGTTCTATCCTTCGTTTGCCTCACGGATCTCAGGCCAGCGCGCTTGGTCGCTCATTGTTCAGGGATGTGTGTTTGATCCCCGCATTCCCTGGTTGCGTCGGTCCCCGGTAATGGGGCTCATTAAACGGGCGATGCGAGTCGATCGGTCGGCGGACGAGTACTTCCGCACGCGGATGCGGCAGTTCATGATGTCCGGTCTGAAAGGGCGGGCTGTCACCGTTACGATCGGTGATCGCGAGTATCCCGTTGCCGAATCGGACTATATGGGGCTGTTTCGCGGGACGATTGAACTGAGCGACGAGAGGGTTTGTCAGCTGGCACAAGCGACCGAACACCAGACTCGCTGGATCGGCTGCCAAGCGGTTCTCAGTCCTGCGGACCCACGTCAGTTTACCGGTAAACTTCAACTCGTCGAACCGAGTGGGATTTCGATCATTTCGGATGTCGACGATACGATCAAGCACAGTAATGTGGGGAATCGACGTGACTTGTTCCAAAACACGTTTGCACGACGCTTTGTCCCCGTCAGCGGCATGCCCGAGCTTTACCAATCCTGTACGATTGCCGGAGCGGTCTTCCATTTTGTCTCGGGGAGTCCCTGGCAACTCTATGAACCCTTGCAAGAATTCTGTCGTGCCGAAGGATATCCAGCGGGCTCATTTCATCTCAAGCGATTTCGCTTTCGGGAAGCGGCCCGCAAGCTCAGAAAATCACCGCAAAAAGCCTATAAACGAACGGCGATTGAACCGATCCTCGCCGCGTTTCCTCATCGCCGTTTTGTGCTGATTGGCGACTCTGGTGAGCAGGACCCTGATATTTACGCCAGTTTTCTGCGCGAAGTCCCTGATCAGATCATTGGTGTTTTCATCCGTGCCATTCGGGGCGAGTCTCGAGAGACGGAACGGATTCGTGCGGCATTCGCAGGGACCGATCCTGCTAAGTGGTTCCTGTATGCTGATCCCGCCGAGATCCGGACCCGCATCTCGCAATTGGTTGCACAGGGATAGCGACTGCGATCCGTGATCGTGATCCGTGATCCGTGATCCGTGATCCGTGATCGTGGTCTGCGATCGTGGTCTGCGATCGTGGTCTGCGATCGCGTGATTCACGAAATGGGGCAGGGGAGGGCGGGGGCTCATTGAGCCTAGTTGCCAGCGAGGTCTCGAAATCGCATCCGCTTGCGATAGAGAATCCAGCCATCGTTTTTCGGAACAACAATCGCCAGTAGCCACGTATTGGGATCGCTCGGATCGAGCAGCACGAGGTCATCGCCACGACGCCCCCCTTTCGGTGTGGTCTGCCTGGCCAAGGCAAATTGACCGAGTTCCGCGCTGGGGATTGAGGCTTGGTGAATCCAGCGAAACAGATCGGGTTGATACGCCAGCAACACATCGACGGGTCGGCGAGAATCCCCAGACTGCATCTGCTGTGCCCAGTTCGCTTGTTGCTGCATGATCCATTGGTTGTCTTGCGAGTTGCTTGCCTCGCGTTCTGAACGCCATGCGGGAGAACCATCAGCAGCCCAGCGGTGATGACCCATGAAACAAGCCACCAGGGCCTCTGGGCCAAGTTGTGCCTGAATACGGCGCACAAATTCGGGTGGGATAACGTGCGACTCGAGAAATTGCACTTCATTTTTACCGAGCTCGAATTGGGGCCAGTCAATCGGAGGAACGCTCGCCGAACCGGGAATCGACATGATCCGGTTGATTTGTGGAGTCCACTTGACCAGGTTCTGCTTTGCCACAAATTGCGTTGGAATCCGCCCCTGTGCCTGATTGGGCATCGGTCGAACTTGCGCATCTTCGTCTGTCCTCATGCCACCCATTCCCGAATTGCCAAACGTGGCAGGAACCGGGAGGTTAATATTGGCCTGTTGGCGTTGATTGGTCCGGAGCGGTACGAACACTCCCTTTTCCACTTCGGTGAGGACCGAATGTGTCGATGCGACGAAAAGCAATTCAAAGCGATTTGTGCGGATCAATTCCCCATGCGAGCCCAGATCACAAATTTCAATGGATTGGCGAGTTTCCCCTGCTGTAATATAACGGTTTGACAACCAGACAGTCAGCGACGTGACACCGATGGTCGCGAGTGGAAATGTGATCCAGGTCAGTTTTCGAGCACGCAACAAACCGAGACCAAAATACTCGCCAGGACCAATCAGGCAGACGAAGGCGATCAGAATCATCGCCAGCAACCAAAGGGGAACAATTTGGACCCCTGTGGGAGTCAACTGATTTAAGAGCAGATCTCCCGTCAGCGATTCCGCATTATACAGGGTTTGATCAAAACCATAGGGATCAGGACTGTCGAAGATCTTTTGTATAGGTAAACCATCCAATCCCCCTTCGATGAATGAGATCACCTTTTTATCCACTGATTGAAACCGAAACTTCCACAAGGCCTTGATCACCGTTTGCCAGGCTTGGGGCGAATCTTCGATCTGTTCATGCGGATCTGCGATCCGCATCACGACACTTCCTAATCCCGAGTCGATTGCCACGGGAGCGGTTCCCGATGGAGTACTATCGAGAGGCAATTTTCCTGCGGGATCAACCTGGATGACCAACCCGGAACGATCCTCGTCCGTCAATTTTCTCAGAAAGTCCAGATGATAAGGTTCGAGCACACCGTTTGGTTCGATAAACAGGCTACCCCCTCCCTGAACCCACGACAGTAACCCTTCCAGTTGCGGCTTGCGGAGATTACGGAATTCCACATCCAAGAGAATCACAACATCATAGCCACAGTAAGCCAGAGGCTCAGTAGGGAAATCGTTCGGATCGATCGAGGCAAAAATCGTTTTGACCAATTCTTTTGTCTCGCCGGCCAAATTGGTGGTCTCCGGAATCAGGCTTTCAAATCGAAGTCGCTCGATGATTTTTTCGCGTCGCACAGAACGCTTCTTACCGAGTCTGGATTCTCCAATTAAACCCATGAATACGGTCTTCGTAGTAAAGGGGACACGCAAGATTTGCTGCCCGAGTGGCCCCGAGTATTTTTTCCCCTGAAACGAAATATCGACATACAGCCGATCCACAGATTGAGCACAATCGACGGGGGGGAGCAAGACGCGGATGCGCTGCTCGGGGCCATTTAACGTCAGTTCTTCTGTTTCCAGTGTGGCAAATAAAAAGTCACCCGATTTGATTGCAAACTGAAACTTGCCGACGACGAGCGCTGAACCTGGAATTTTGACATCCCACCAAGTCAGCATTGGGCGGCCAAGTGCCACAGGTGGCTGGATGTTTGCAGACTCGATCGTGAGTGACTTTTGCGGTACTTGGGACGACTGGGCCAGGGCGTTGAGTGCTAACCCCGAAAGACTGAAAACGACCAGAATTGTGGCACGTCCACAGGCAAACAAACGGTAGTATCGAGTCATCGCTGAAAACATAGGTTG
>JBIKZJ010000186.1:0-11640 GCA_044354755.1 Schlesneria sp.
GGCCAAATTTCGGAAGACCAGTTCCTGTTCCGGAAACTTGGCCTGGATCAACGTTTCCAGCCAGCCAAAATGCTGCATCCGTTCGGCCATGGTGCCACCGACGATACAAACGTGGTCCCCTTTGCGGGGTTCCCATTTCGTCTGTGCCTGAGCGGCGGAGACCAAAGATAACGTTAAGGCGAATACGCAGAGATGCCACTTCATTCCGTTTATTCCTCTGGGTGGTTTGGCAAACAATCTCATTCCGACTGAATCAATTAGCGATGTCGACAGATTAACGAATCAGAATGCATCTGACGACTCTACCGACCCCAGTTCGAACAGGGATTGGGGTTTTTTCGCCAACCGAAATCTTGACGAAAGGCGATTGCGTCACTTCGGATTTGCGGCATTTCCGTCGCGAATGGCGGCGGTTGAGTATCAAACGAACGATCCCTACATTCGCATCGCTGACGAAAATCCGATAACTCTGGGCGGTTCGCACACATTTTTACGTTGCGTTAGGGGGAACCCGACTGGTAAAAACGGCCATTATGACAGAATCATCCCCCGCCCATCGTGCCACCGTTGCTGAAAACTCTCATTCCCCCGCAGCTCCTGCGAAGCGAGACGATCGTCGCATCAAGGTGCTACTGGTCGATGATCAACAGATTGTTTGTGAGGCGATCCGGCGGATGCTGGGGACCGAAACCGACATCGATTTTCACTATTGTTCCGATCCGTCACAGGCATTAGGCCTCGCCAAGGATCTGTCGCCGACGATTATCCTGCAAGACTTGGTCATGCCCGATATCGATGGTTTGCTGCTCCTGAAATTTTATCGAGCCAATCCGTTGACGCGGGATATTCCCGTGATTGTGCTTTCCTCGCAGGAAGAGGCGGTGACGAAGGCCAAGGCGTTTGAATTGGGGGCCAGCGACTATCTGGTCAAGCTTCCCAATCGAGTCGAGCTGGTCGCACGCGTCCGTCATCATTCCCGAGGTTACATCCACTTGCTCGAACGAAACGAAGCTTTTCAGGCTTTGCGCGTCAGTCAACAAGCCCTCGCAGAAGACGTGGCCGAAGCCGAACGGTATGTGACCTCACTGCTGCCCGAAAAGATTTCTACCCCGAGTGTCGTGACGGATTGGAAATTTATCCCCTCAGCCAAGCTGGGAGGGGATTCGTTCGGTTACCACTGGATCGACGACACGCATCTGGCCTGTTATCTGCTCGATGTCTGTGGACACGGGGTCAAATCGGCACTGATGTCGGTTTCGGCCATGAATGTGCTCCGGGCTCAAAGCTTACCCAAATGTGATTTTCGGGATGCCAGCCAAGTGTTGTCTGCGCTCAACAACGCGTTTCTTATGGATAACCATAATCAGATGTATTTCACCATCTGGTACGGCGTCTACGACAGCGAAAAACGAGAACTTAATTATTCCGGCGCGGGACACCCTCCGGCGCTGCTGATTTCCGGAACACGGGAAGCACCGACAACCTGTTCACAACTCGAAAGCCAGGGGCCGATGAACGGAGTGGTCGAGGATCTCCCTTATGATGGTATTACGATCCCGGTCGAACCGGGGTCGCGTCTGTACATCTACAGTGACGGAATTTGTGAGCTTCACAAGATTGATGGTTCGATGTGGCCTTTTCCGGAATTCATCGAAGCGATGTCGGCACCGCTGGCCGTCGGCGAATCCGCGTTAGAGCGGATTCAATCCGTTGGCCGCCGTGTGCAAAGCGGCAATCCGTTTCTCGACGATTTTTCGATACTGGAACTTACTTTGAGTTAACCCTTGGCGATGCCGGTTTTTCCCAGCAGGATTTCAAGCGATAGACTTGCAGGGTTTGTTCGAAAGCCGCCTCTTCGGCAGCGGAAAGCCGAGAGGTTCCTGCATGCAGCGTGACACTCACCGACTGGTCTTCGGCCTTGGGGATAAACGGCAGCGGGACATAAGTCAGTCCGTCGCTGGCGAAGACTTCCAGTATCGTCCGGTCAACAAAAATCGTCAGTCGCTGCCGGCCATCAATCAGCGGTGCCGGAGCCCGATGTCCATTCACGCTAATCTCTTGGCGTAACGCATCGTAAAGAATCTTGGCTCCCCGCAGCTGAAACTCAATCGTCTCGGCAGGTCCGGGCTTGAAATGAGCTTGTAACTCGATCAGTTCGCCGCGAAACGAAGCAAGTGAACCAAAGTGTTGAGGACCGTCACGCAACGTTTCCAGCTCTTTGACCGGCGTACGACGTAAGCGGATTCCCGCAGGGGTTGTGCTGAGCGTTAATTCACAAGGGAGCGTCTGCAGCTGATTAAATGCCATTCCTGGTGAAGGAGCCTGGCTCCAACCCATCTGGATCCGACGCCCATCCGGCACATCACTGAAGGTCTGGGCCGCATAAAAACCCTGGCCACGCACGTCCGCCAGCCGTGATACCTCGGGAACAAATTTCCCTGCGGTCAATCCTCCGATCGCATATTCACTGTTCGCTGCGGTGAGGACCCATTTCTTATTGTTCTGGTCGCCATCCACCGCCAACTCGAACAGGTCCGGGCATTCGAACAGATACTTGTCCCCATCGATCCCCCCCTCGACCACACTCGACAACGACCAATCGCGCAGATTCGGGGATTGAAAGAGACGAATACTGTGTCGTTTTCCGGGATTTTCGACGTACAACACCTGGATCCACCCCTTGGTCGGTTCGTGCCAGAAGACTTTGGGATCGCGGTTTCCCGGGGAAATCTGCTTGATTACCGGATTCGCAGCGTATTTCGTAAAGGTTCGTCCATCCAGACTGTAGGCGATACACTGAACGGTGGGATTTCCCGCAGCGGTATAGATCAGCACCAGCGGCGGTTCGCCCCCTTTTCCAAATCCACTGGTGTTCTTCCAGTCGACCACCGCGCTCCCACTGAACATCGGCCCCATCTCATCCGGATAAAGCGCCTCTGGATGCTCTTCCCAATGAACGAGATCACTGCTGGTTGCGTGTCCCCAGTGCATGTTCCCCCAATTCCAGCCGTACGGATTGTGTTGGAAGAACAGATGATATTCGCCACGAAAAAAGACCAATCCGTTCGGGTCATTTGTCCAGCCCCGTTGTGGGGAAAAATGGAACTGTGAACGGAGCGGTTCGCGGTAGAGATCCTGGGCATCCACCAGCGTATCCGCTTGCTTCAAGGTATCGAGTGCTTTGGAGCCAACCGGCAACACGTCGGCCACGATCGTCAGGGTCTTTCCCGCCCAGGGGGTCACATCCAGTGGTGCCCACCAATCGGGGTCTGCGTCGGCCAACTCAATGTCAAAGCGGCGGACCATTTTCCCCTCAACGCTCACCGTCACCACGCGCGATCGCGCCCCGTTTTTGACGGGAAAATGGAGTCGTTTTTGATCAACAACCAACTGCCGCGTCACATTCCGTGCCAGCGGAGCAGAGGGCAAAAACAGCGGTATCGAGCCACGATCATCCGTCAATTCAATCTGATCCACGTTGAGATGTCCCCAGCCACCCTGGCGGCGATCAACGATCTCGATCGTCCCCTCGCGTCCCGCAAATTCGCGGACATCCCAGGCGGCGGGACTGAGTCGTTCGGAATTGCCAGCCTGGGTATTGAGCCCGGTCGCGGTCCGTACCACTTGACCATTCACGATCAAATTCACGCACGTTTCATCGGCCCAGCCTCCCCCGCCGATCAGGAACGTGATGAACGCTCGATCGAGGGGAAAAGGAGGTGATGTCAGTGTCCCTGTTGCGTCATCTCCGCCACGAAAGGAATTCACCAGTCCGTTCCCTTGAAACCCTTCGACCGGCATTTGCCCATCCAGTTTTCCCTGGGCAGGACCAGTTCCAAATGCCGTTCCGGTCACTTTCCATTTTCCATAATCCGACCCTTCAAAGTCGGCGATCAGGATTGGTTCCGTTGCCGCGACAACCGTGGTCATGAGAGCGAAAAACAATCCCATCGCCACCCAGGCAAATGAACGTGTCAAAGCAAGTTTCCTTATTGAAAAGAATCTTCAGACGCGAGTACCACGTCGTTTTAATGTATCCAGCAGGACCGCGACCATGAGTACCGCTCCCAGCACAATTTTTTGATTAAAGGGATCCACATCAGTCAAGTTCATCCCGTTTTTGATGACCGCAATGATGAAGGCTCCGATGAGCGTACCAAAAACTTTCCCGCGACCACCCATGAGTGAGGTTCCGCCCACCACCACCGCGGCAATCACTTCCAGTTCATACATCAGACCGAATTTCGGGTCCCCTGCTGACAATTGGGAGGTGAGTACGATTCCGCCTAACCCTGCGAGTGCACCGCAGAGCGTGTAAACCAGCAGCAGAATCCGCTTGACGGGGACACCGGACAGTCGAGCGGCGTCCGGATTACCCCCAATCGCATAAACATAACGGCCAAAAACCGTTCGCGACATCACGACGTGTGCGATTGCATACAGGAGAATCATCAGCAGAATCGGGTGAGGGATTCCCAGCGTGACACCCCGGCCCAGCCAGAAAAAAGAATGGGGAAGCTCGGGGATGGAGCGGCCCGCAGAGAGACGGAATGACAGACCACTGGCCATCATCATCATCCCCAGACTGACAATGAAGGGCGGAATTTGAAAGGCGGTGACCATGAAACCGTTGAAGGCCCCCGCCAATGCGCAACAGCCAATCCCCGCAACTCCCGCCACAATGACAGCAGGAGCGCTAGCCTGCGGGCCACCTGCCACATCGCGAATCAAGATCGCCGCAGTGACACTTGATAAAGCGACCAGCGACCCGACGGATAAATCAATTCCGCCGGTAATGATCACCATGGTCATGCCGATCGCAAGCAATGCATAAATCGCCGTTTGATTAGCGACCCCGAGCAGGTTACTCACCTTGAGAAAGTCAGGCCAGGTATACGATGCGGGAACGACACACTTTGCCGAACCGACACTCGGGTACCGGTCGTAGACGGTCCATTTGGAGGTGACATCATTGGCGGCAATCGCATCAATCTCGCCACTTTGAGCCAAAATCCCCTCAATCGCTTGCCGAGCATCGGTCGCCGTACCGTTGACGCTTGCCAGCACCTGGGCACCGACTCGTTCCAGTTGTTTTGCCGCCGCCGCTGAGAACAAGAGATCCTCGGCCGTATCGCGCGTCACAATCAAGACGCGCGCCTGAGGGCCAGACAGTGCGATAATCGAATTGGCGACCTGCCGGCCGGCATCCTCGCCCCTCGGGTGCTGGGCCTTCAAGGTCAAGAGACTGAACAGCCCTCCTAACAGCAACAATACGAATACCATCCCATAATCACGGATAAAGGGATTATCGAGTAATCGGGTTGGTCGTTTCGTACTGTTCAGAGTCTGGGTCAAAGTCTTGGCCACTACTGTTTCAGCTCCGGATCACGATCCGCGTCTTCTTTATAGTAGAGCTCTGAGGGGATCAAAATCTCTGCAGGAACTTCATCACCATGAAAGTATTTCAAAATCTGCTCCACGGTCACACGCCCGATCCGATCCGGAAACTGAATGGGATCACACAGGATTTTACCGTCTCGTATCGCTTGCTTACCGATCAGCTGTCCATCGAACCCAATGATCTTGACTTGTCCTTCTTTGGCGACGGTCTCGAGTGCGGCACGTGCTCCCAATGCCGAGGGGTCATTGATCGCAAAGATCGCGGCCAAATCTGGGTGTGCCTCGATTGCGTCTTTGGCCGCCTTGAATCCTTCATCACGTGCCCCACCCCCATCAAGAGTCGAGACCACGTCAATTTGATCGCCAGGAGACTTGGCATTATGAGCACTCACAATTTCGAGGAATCCTTTTACCCGTAACTGACAGGATTCTGTCTGGGGGAAATGCAGGATGGCAATTTTACCACCCGTTCCGCCCAGTAGCTTGACCATCGCTTCGCCCGCAAGTTTCCCACCCTGATAGTTCTCGGTAGCAACATGGCAAACCACTTTTCCCTGATCGCCATCGTATTTGATGTCATTCGTAAATACCGGAATTCCCGCCGCATTGGCTTTGGCAATCGCCGGTCCAATCGATTGCGAGTCGCAAGGGTTTAAGACGATCGCGGAAACCCCCTTCACGATAAACTCGTTCACCTGATCCGCCTGCTGTTTCACATCACGTTCTGCGGAAACCACCAGCAAGTCGTAACCGCTTTTTGCCGCTTCCGCTTTCATCTGATCGGCAATCACTTGGAAAAACGGATTTGTCAGCGTCAGGGCCGAAAATCCGATTGTCCCTTTGCTCGCGACCTGTTTCAGATCGGCCTTATCATCAGCCTGAACGGCTTTCGTCGGCTGTTCCGGCTTGGCGCATCCGAGCCATGCAACGCTGGCCAATAAAACGACGACGGTTGAAAAACGACTCATGCGTTTTTTCTCCAAAACGCGGATGACGCTGTGAAGCGATCATCCGCAAGAGCGATGTGGAAAAGAGAGTGTGCCAATCACAATCCGTTAGCGTATTCATTGCGCGGACCGAATTCAAAGCCATCGCTTTGAATTCACACGCCTCCACCGTGGGTGACTCGTGGAAAAAACGCCATCACCACGGTCCGAGGCAGGGGGCGAGCCCCGACCGTGGTGCGTGACAGATCCGCAGTTCTGATGAATTTCTCACTAATGGACACGTTGGCCCGGCTTGGCTCCGCTGTCGGGATTCAGCAGATAAATTTCCTGACCACCAGCACCAGCCGCCAGGACCATCCCTTCACTCAGGCCAAATTTCATTTTTCGAGGAGCCAGATTCGCGCAGAAAATCACCAACCGTCCGACCAGATCTTCTGGTTTGTAGGCACTCTTGATCCCCGCGAAGACATTGCGTGTCCCCTCTCCGCCCATACTGAGTGTCAGCTGCAGTAACTTATCAGCCCCCACCACGGCATTCGCGGCGACAACGCGAGCGACGCGCAAATCGACTTTGGTAAAATCGTCGATCGTACAGTGCTCGGCCACTAAAGGCTCGTGAGCCAGCGGTTCAGGTCCATCGCCGTAGGGGGATGTTGGGGGAGTTGTCGTCCCTTCGACCCCAGTGACACCTGCCCCAGTGACACCTACCGTCGTCACACCTGCCGCAGCAGTTTCGGTTCCCGTTACAGTCGTGGCGGGTTTCGCTTCTTCAATCATGGCTTGAACCTGTGCGAGGTCAACTCGCGTCATAAGGTGTTCGAACTTCGAAACGCGCGTTCCCACGAGCGGCGTCTGGGACTCATCCCATCGGGTAATTGGCTGTTGAAATAACTCCCCCACTTGCGTGGCGAGTTTTGGCAATACGGGGGACAGGTAGACAATGATCTGCCGAAAAAGATTGAGTGTCACGGTGCAAGCGGCTTGTAACTCGGCCGCCTTACCAGGATCTTTCTTGAGTTTCCAGGGAGCCGTCAGCTCAACATACTGATTCGCGCGATCGGCGAGCCCCATCACGATCCGCATCGCACCATTGTCATCGCAGGCTTCATACGCAGCAGCGATCGCATCGGCATGAGACGCCCCTTCGGCGAACAAACCACCGTCGTCAGGATAATGACTGGACAAACCGGTCTCCTCGACGAACCGCGCCGTACGGCTAGCCAGATTCACCACTTTTCCTACCAGATCCGAATTCACTTTATTGATGAATTCTTCGAGATTCAGATCCAGGTCATCCAGTCGTGAACCGAGTTTCGACGCGTAATAGTAACGCAGCCACGAAGGATCGAGATGCTTGAGGTAGGTCGATGCCTGGATGAACGTCCCACGAGTCTTGGACATTTTTTCGCCATTCACAGTGAGGAACCCATGAATGTGGACTTTTTCCGGCAGGCTCAGCCCCGCCGTTTTTAACATGGCGGGCCAGAACAACGTGTGGAAATAGGTAATGTCTTTCCCGATAAAATGATGAATTTCAGTCCCCGGATTCTTCCACCAGTCATCCAACTGTTCCCCATGCTGCTCGCACCATTCGGCGGTCGAGCCGATATACCCGATCGGGGCGTCAAACCAGACGTACCAGTAATTGCCCGGGCTATCGGGAATTTCAAAGCCGAAATACGGCGCCGGGCGGGAAACATCCCAGTTCCGCAACGGCTCGACGAGAAAATGCCCTTTCAGGTAGTTGGCGATCTCGTCCTGCAGATGCCCCCCCGTTTGCGTCCACTCGGTCAGCCAGTCATGCAGGCGTTCGATCTCAACAAACAGATGCTTGGCAGTCCGCAGTTCAGGAGTCGCACCGGAAAGTGTGCTGACGGGATCAATCAGGTCTGCCGGACTATAAGTCGAACCACACTTCTCGCAGTTGTCACCGTACTGATCGGGGGCGTGACAGTCGAGTTTCGGACAGGTTCCCTTGACGAAGCGATCCGCCAGAAATGTTTTTTGGATCGGGTCAAAGAGTTGCGTCACATCCTTTTCCACGATCAGTCCGGCGGTGCGGAGGGCGCCCCAGACTTGGTGACATCGCTGCCTCGTCTGCTCACTATTCGTGCTGCCGTAGTGATCGAACTGGACGTCAAACCCAGTGAAGTCCCCCAAATGCGATTCACGCATTTCTGCGATCAGCGATTCTTCGGTCCGTTTTTCCTGCCTGGCCCGGATCATGATCGCCGTACCATGCGTGTCATCCGCACAGATGTAAAGCGCCCGATGACCTCGCAATTTCTGAAAACGAACCCAGATGTCCGTCTGGATATACTCGACCAAATGACCAAGATGAATCGGGCCGTTGGCATAAGGGAGGGCGGAAGTGACAAGAAGGCGTCTGACGGTCATGCCTGTTCCCTACGTGGAAGTTGAATCGTACGATACGTTTGCTGACACTTGATTGTAAGTTCCGATTCTCGACACGGGTAGCCAACGGAATCGGCGAGCGGAATTTCGATATCCGACACAGAGCCGAATCAAAAGTATCGCGAATCTCGACGCCAGCTGCCCATATTCTCGGCAGATTCTCGGCATCTGACGTGTTGCGATTTCCACCCGTTGTTCTTGGGGACTCACCAGAAAAAAATCCCCGTCAACCTTTTTCCAGCTCTTGAATCAAATTCATCGCGACGTCAATCCCGGTGACACGCCCAAATGCCTGCCAGCCTGGTACCGCATTGACTTCGATGACGTAACATCGGCCCGCCTCGTCGTACAGCAGATCAATCCCCGCGATCAAAGCCCCCGTGATTGCGGTCGCTTTCAAGGCAAATTCCATTTCGAGGGGCGTTGGCGAATGGGGTTCCGCGATCGCGGCTCGAGCAACATTCGTGCGAAAATCGCCGGGCGATCGCCGTTTCATCCCACCCAGAACCTGATTCCCAAGCACCAGAATCCGCACATCAAATCCACCATGATTGATGAACCGCTGCAGATACAACACCGAATCCAGCCGCATCAGTGTGCGAAACGTGCGGTGTGCCAGATCGGGGTCACTCACACGGACAATCCCCCGCCCCTCAGACCCAAATAACGGTTTGACCACCACGTCTTCGCCCAAGGCGAAAAATGCCGACATCGCATCCTCCTCATGCTCGCACACGATCGTCTCGGGCACCGGAAGGCCTGCCGCGTGCAACCGGTCCGTCGTCAGAAATTTGTCGACGGCACACTCGAGAGATTTGGGCGAATTCACCACTTTGGTCCCATTTGCTTCGAGCCGTGCGAGCAAATCCATGCGAAACACCACTTGCTCGAGTGAACCGGGTGGCATCGTACGAACCAAAATCACGTCCATCGGGTCGACGTGAGCAGTTGGGACGAAAATTCCCCGAGCGGCAGCAGCGCTTGACGGAGATTGAGCCAGGCCCTGCCCAGTTGATCCAGGCCATGCCGGTTGGGGTAACGATTGCAGCAACTGGGGAATCGAGTCGGCTGGAATGATGGTCCTCGCCGCCGCCGAGGGGGTCCGGGCCACCATCCGGGCAAAGTCCAGCCGTTCACACGAATGTCCCTGCGAGAGGGCTGCTCGTGCGATATCCCGATAGTACCAGCTGCTTTCGCTGGCAAGAATGCCGATTTTCATGGGTCGACTTAAGTCGATTGAGGAGACATCGAGGATACTGGGTGCCAGTGGATGCGGGTTTCAAGAGATTCCGAACGAGGCTCGCAAGACCGGTTCATTGACCTTGCCCGCGATATGGACGCGACCAGTCTCCAAATTTTGAAATACCACCTGGGCTGGGCTGAATAACAGGGGATCAATCTTGTAAAAATCGCGGCCTGCCGCTTCAAAAATCTCGATAAACGGTTTGCCGTATGACGCCGACGCCGACGAGGGGACGCGCTGGGCAATCTCGGCAATCGATTCGTCATCACCCATGACCCACAGCGTTACCCGTGCCCCATACAGGATCGCATCATTGGTCCGACCGATTCCTTCGAGATCATTCTTCGCAACCGGTGGAAGGGGAGCGGTTCCGTAGCCGCTTCGGACCCGGTTGACATCAAAACCGAGCTCATGCAATTTGTGCATCGCCGTTTCGATCGACCTGGCGACGACCTGCAGATTCCCCGCCATACTCGATGTCGGTGCCACACAGAGCACTACGTTTTCCGGATCAATATCAGTGGCGGTCGCGATGTATTCAAACACATCGCTCCCCGGAAGCTTTCCGGTTTCCAGGATCCCAACGACCTGATCGGCCTCTTCGCGATACCACAATTTATCGAATAAGGGCTCTTTTGCCGCAACCGCCCGCATCGGCCCTGAGCCCATGGCAAAGAATTTTCCGACGTTGATCTGCCAACCCGCATATTGACTGAACAGGCATGCCGCCACGGGAGCATCGGTCTCGACCGCAATGTGCGGCCACCCGAGATCTCCGATCATCCCCGGCGTCAACGAAACATCGGCTAAACCCGACATGCAAATGGCCGCTAAGGCGATTCCCGCTTCGATCCCCCCTTCCGATTCGACGCCAAAATCCAGCAACAAACCGCTGTTGTCCAGCTCGTGCCGGGCAATCCGATAATCCTCTGGGCTTTCGTTGATGTCTTCGATGAGTTGAGAAGCCAGGTCGTTCAGTTGAAGGTTCATGCAGTTGCCATCAAAAAATGTTCAGGAGCCACAGGGGGGTTGGAATCCGTCCGTTGGATTCAAACATACCCAATGTCGCGAGGATGTTTCTGTTTTTGGAAGGGTAACCGGATTTTTCACCGGCAACAATCTCACCGCAGGAACTCGTCGTTCGAAATTGGAGAGATATCGCATCCACAGATCGGGATTCGGTATTCGCGACTACGGTGACTCGGTATTCGCGACCTCGGTACCCGCGACCTCGGTACCCGCGACCTCGGTACTCGCGACCTCGGTACTCGCGACCTCGGTGACATTGTAAATCCCAGACGAATCCACAAGATGAAGGACGGGTGATACCGTGCCACCCGCTGCTCGCAGGATCTGGACTTCCCTTTAAAGGGATCCCAACCAGAAACGGCTGCCGTTGTGTTAAGGGGTTACCCTGCCCTTCTTGTTGAAAAGGACAATCGATGTTGGATCATGATCCCAAATATCAAACCGGTGAACCGACAGACCCAACAATTATCCCCGAGGGGGTGATCATCAGTCCTGACACCCGTCGCGAGAACCGAATTCCTCCAGGGCAATCTCGGACGCGGAAGTGGCCCGTCTTGCAATGGGGCCGCACGCCCGAAATCCCACCAGAGAATTGGACCTTCGAAG
>JBIKZJ010000187.1:0-11634 GCA_044354755.1 Schlesneria sp.
GGTTGAAAATAACCTCGCTGGCCGACGATCGATAACTCGGAAAATGAGGTGGCAATGAACTTGAGTTTACGAAAATGAGTCGCCACAGAGATCACGGTGGCGGCATCGCTGGCGAGCAATGCTGGACTATGGATCGGGTGTGTTTGACGTTGTCGCGCCATCGATTGAGTTTCTCTGATGATGGAATCAGCAAGGTGTCGCAGATCATAAGCGATTTCTCGGCAGCGGTGGTCATTTTGGTCGAGAATTCAGAAAATCAGAATTCACGACCACGTTGCCGAGGGGTTTTCGAGGCACGTTACAGCAACCCGTTCGAGGCAACGCGATGGCATGGACATCAGATCAGATTGAAACCGCGATTCAACATTTACAGCGCGTCGATCCGGTGATGCGCGCGCTGATTGATCAAGCGGGTCCGTTTACGCTGAAACTTGAGCGGGATCGATTTGGGATGCTGGTCAGATCGATTTTATCGCAGCAAATCTCGACCAAGGCAGCACGATCCATTCGCCTGAAGCTGGAAGAGCGACTCAAACCCCATTCTGTTTCGGCCGCCATCATTCAGGAGCAGAGCGAAGACGAACTGCGTGCGGTGGGGTTGTCGCGGCAGAAGGTCTCGTATTTAAAGGACTTGGCGGGTCGGGTTCTCGACAAGCGGCTCTGTCTGGATCAAGTCGGTCGCTTATCCGATGAAGCCGCGATTAAAGAACTGATCCAGGTGAAAGGGATTGGTCGCTGGACGGCGCAGATGTTTCTGATGTTTTCTCTGGGGCGACTGGATGTCTTTCCGCACGAGGATTTGGTGATCCGTTCGTCGATTCAAGCGCTTTACCAATTCGAGGGACTTCCGTCAAAACGGGAATTGTTGGCGATTGCCGAGCCTTGGAAGCCCTACTCGACCGTCGCGTCATGGTATTGCTGGCGATCGATCGATGTGAAGAAGAATCTCATTGCGGATTGAGTTCGGATCGTCACGGTGATGGATCGTCTCTCGCGAAGATGAGCAAAGGATTTGCTCACAGTCCCATGACCAACTTGCGGGGTCGTTGAATTGGTCTGCGAGCGGACTGACGATGCTGTTCCCGAAGACAGAGAACCGTTAAACTCAGGCAGCAGGGATTTGTTTTCCCTTCGAGACAATCGATGAAGGTGGTCTATGTGGAATGGTGATGTGATGAGGGTCTCAATCAAATTCGCCTGTGTCTGCGGGCTCATTATGAGCAGCATTGGCTGTGAGCAACAGCGTATGGCCCCCTCGGCAGCGGGTGAACACCCTACGGTGGTCGTGACACAACCGCTGGAAAAGGAGTTGGCCGACTTTGCCGAGTTCACCGGGCGAACCGATGCGGTCGAATCGGTGGAGATTCGAGCACGCGTCAGCGGGTATCTGAATAAGATCCATTACAAGCCGGGTCGAGAAATCGAAGCGGGGGCATTGCTCTTTGAAATCGACTCACGACCCTATGATGCGGAATTGGAACGGTGTGAAGCCACCGTGGCGACGGCGAGGGCGAGTTTGAAGCAGGCGCAGGCCGAGATGCTGCGAGCGGAAGAGTTACATACGAGAAAAATCAGCACGCAGGCAGACTACGATAAGGCGGTCGCCGATTTGTCACACGCCGAGGCCTCGGTCGACTCGACTCAAGCGAGCGTCACCAAAGCGAAGCTCAACCAAGATTTTACGAAGGTGACGGCTCCCATTTCCGGACGAATCAGTCGAGAATTGATTACGGAAGGAAACTTGGTGACGGCCGACAGCACGGCGTTGACCACCATTGTGTCGCTTGATCCGATCTATGCCTATTTTGATATCGATGAGCGAACGCTACTCGATATTCAGCAGAAAATTCGCGAACACAAAATCGACTCAGCCCGCGATGGGGATAACGTGGAAATTCGCCTTGAAATGGCCAACGAAACCGGGTTCCCCCACTTGGGGGTGATTGATGTCGTCGACAACCGAATTGATGCTGGTACAGGAACGATGCAGATTCGGGGTCGGTTTCCCAATTCCGAGCGAAAGCTGACTCCTGGGTTGTTTATTCGAATTCAAATGCAGTTGGGTCCCGCCCGATCTCGATTATTGATTCCCGAGCGGGCCTTGGCACAGCAACAGGGACAGCGCTATGTTTACGTTGTCTCGGCCGAGCAAAAGATCGAACGGCGAAATGTGACGGTTGGGCGTCGTGATGGCGCGTTGCGCGTGATCGAAACGGGGCTTGAGTCAAGCGATCGTGTGGTCGTCCAGGGGCAGCAGCGGGTCCGTCCCGGTATCGAGGTAAAGCTCGACCAGGAACCTGCTTCGGCCAAAGTCAGCGCGAGCGAACCTTCGTTGGGACAACCGCACTAACGCCATGGCTAAGCATGGCTAACCATGAATTTCGTTCGTCAGATCGGATTGAATCTTTCTGGCGTCGTGATCAACAACTGACTGGATCAACGGATCGGACTCCGACGCGGTTTTGGGGTTTTATCGTATCCGCGCCGAATTTTATTACTGGTGTCGACATCTTCACGAGGTGATTTTGCATGCTAGCCCGCTTTTTCATTGACCGGCCGGTCTTCGCCATCGTGATTTCGCTCGCGATCGTGTTTGCGGGACTCGCTGCAGGCGTGACGCTCCCGATTGCTCAGTATCCCGAGATTACTCCCCCCACAGTCGAAGTCTCGTGCAGTTATCCGGGGGCGAGTGCCAATGTGGTGCAAGAGACGATCGCGGCACCGATCGAACAGGAAGTGAATGGCGTCGAAAAGATGCTTTATATGTCGTCGCAATGTACGAACGACGGTGGTTATCGTTTGAGTGTGACATTCGAGTTGGGGACCAATCTCGATATGGCTCAGGTGCTGGTACAGAATCGTGTGGCGCTGGCGTTACCAAAGTTGCCCGATGTCGTGAAGACCACCGGGGTCAGTACGAAGAAGAAGTCCCCCAGCATTCTGCTGGTGGTGAATTTGTTCTCGGATCTGGACGAAGCGACTGGAAAACCAAAATTCAATCAATTGTTTCTCAGTAACTATGCCACGATTCAAATGCGTGATGATCTGCTGCGGATTGGTGGAGTCGGGGATGTCTCCTTTCTGGGACAGCAGGACTACAGTATGCGGATCTGGCTCGATCCCGAGAAGATGGCCTCACGAAATTTAACGGCGGGGGACATCGTTAATGCGTTAAAAGAACAGAATGTACAAGTCGCAGCAGGCCGTGTTGGTCAGCCCCCAACCGAAGAGGGACTCGATTTCCAGTATACGTTGACGACACTGGGGCGATTAATCGAGGAAACCGATTTCAATCAGATCGTGGTCAAAACGGGGACGAGTGGTCAGCCGACGCGATTGGGTGAAGTTGCCAGTGTGAAGCTCGGAGCCAAAAACGAAGACACCTCGTGTACCCTGGACGGAAAACCGTCCGTCGGGATGGCGATCTATCAGATGCCGGGTTCCAATGCGTTGCAAACCGCAGACAGAATCCGCAAGAAGGTGGCGGAACTCGAAGAACGGTTTGAACCGGGGATGCATGCCGCAATCGTTTATGACACGACACCGTTTGTGGAAGAATCCGTTCGCGAAGTGTTCAAGGCCTTGCGGGATGCGGTGATTCTCGTGGCGATCGTCGTACTGCTGTTTCTGCAAGACTGGAAGTCGATGACACTTCCCATGATCGATGTTCCGGTTTCGTTGATTGGTACGATGGCCGTAATGTGGTTACTGGGATTCACCTTGAATAATCTGACGTTATTCGGCCTGGTCCTGGCGATTGGGATCGTGGTGGATGATGCCATTGTGGTCTTAGAGGGGATTGAGCGGTGGTTGGAAAAAGGATGTGATGCCAGAACGGCGACGATTAACGCTATGAATGAACTGACCGGGCCGATTATTGCCATCACACTGGTCCTCAGTTCGGTGTTTCTTCCGAGTGCGCTGTTGCCTGGGATCAGCGGTCAGTTCTATCGGCAGTTTGCGTTAACCATTTCTGCGGCGATGATCATTTCTGCGGTGAATGCGCTGACCATGACCCCTTCACGCGCCGTGCAGATTTTCAAACATCGTCGCCATGGACACGATGATCGCGAAGCGTTTCCCTGGTGGGGATATGCGGGACTGTTGGGTTGGGGCAGCCAGCAACTGCTGTCCCCGCTGGTGGCTCGGCTGGGGAATTTCTCGGAGGGTGCCGTCGCCTCGTGGGTGCTGACGCTGGTGCTGGCGATCCCCGGCGCCATCATCGGACTGTTGATTGCGAAGGGGATGAATCGGTTTCTGGCGAAATGTTTTCAAATCTTCAATCGTGGTTTTGATGCGATCACCCACGTTTACGGGCGGATGGTTTCCAGCTTGCTACGGGTCAGCTCGCTGGTCATGCTGATTTATGGGGGGCTGCTGGTGATGACCTATGTGGGGATCATGAAAACCCCGATCGGGTTTATTCCTTCTCAGGATAAAGGCTATTTGCTGATCAATATGCAGCTCCCCGATTCGGCCTCGCTGGATCGTTCGGTGGATGTGCTGAAACGGGTTGAGAAGATCGCAACGGAAACAAAGGGGGTTGCCCACACTCTGGGGATTGCGGGCCAGTCCGTTGTGCTCAATGCGGTCGGCTCGAACTTTGCGTCGCTGTTCGTCATTCTGGACGACTTTCATGACCGCCGCGATCATGCCAAGAGTGCCGATGCGATTGGGGCGGTGTTACGCAAACGGATGTTTCATGAGGTGCTGGATGCACAAGTCGCTGTGTTCGGGGCCCCTCCGGTGGATGGGTTGGGATCTGCCGGGGGATTCAAGATCATGATCCAGGACCGGGGAGCACAGGGGCTGTCAGAGTTGCAGGCACGTGCCGACCAGCTGGCGATTCAAGGGAATCGCCAGCCAGGGATTGTGGGAATGTTCAACAGTTTTCGGTCAGACACACCGCAGCTTTATATCGACATTGATCGAACCAAGTGCAAAGCACTGGGGGTGAAATTGAGTGACGCGTTTCAAACACTGCAAGTTTATTTGGGAGGAACCTATGTCAACGACTTCAATCTTGCCGGGCGAACGTGGCAAGTCAACTTGCAGGCCGATTCCCGTTTCCGCATGCACGCGGAAGACATTCAGGGGCTGAAGGTCCGCAACGCCGAAGGAAACATGGTCCCATTGGGGACACTGGCGACGATTGAAGATATTGGTGGTCCGATCATGATTAATCGGTACAACATGTTTCCCGCAGCTCCAATTAATGGAGGAGTTCTACCCGGAGTCAGTTCGGGTGCGATGATTGCAGCGGTCGAACGCGCAGCAGATGCGGAATTGACAGGGGGGATGACCCGCGAATGGACGGAATTAACCTACTTGCAAATGCAGGAAGGAAGCTCGGCACTCTACGCATTTATCGGAGCGATTCTGCTGGTCTTTCTGGTTTTGGCGGCTCAATACGAGAGCTGGTCGATGCCGTTGTCTGTGTTATTGGTGGTGCCGATGTGCCTGCTGAGTGCAATTGTTGGGTTGTGGATCAATCATTTGGAGATCAATATCTTCGTTCAAGTCGGCTTTATTGTGCTGGTGGGATTGGCAGCCAAGAACGCAATTCTGATTGTCGAAACGGCACGCGAGCGACACCATGCGGGAAAACCTGTCGCCGAGGCTGCACTGGAAGCCGCGAAAGAGCGATTGCGTCCGATCGTGATGACCTCACTCGCTTTCATTCTGGGGGTGGCACCACTGATGATTTCGCAGGGAGCGGGTGCTGAAATGCGTCAGACGTTAGGTATCGCGGTGTTTTCGGGGATGATTGGTGTGACGGCGTTCGGCATTTTTCTGACCCCCGTTTTTTACCAGGCGATCGAACGATTGGGTGGTGGGGGACAACCAAAACCGATTGATTCCAAAGCGGAAGAGGAATCCAATGTTACTCTCAGCGAAATTCCGTCAGAGGTTTGAACGGAACGGAGCGGATGGCGACTTGAGGCTCATGGAGAGTTCGCCGATTTCCCGATCCCCTTTTTCAACGCGGCGAGAATTTCGGGAGCCACGGTATCGTTGGCAGACCGATAGCCAAATGTCGCAGTGACTTTCCCTTCTTTGACCACGAGAGCCGTGAATTGGGCATCGGTGTTGATCGCCCAACCTTCAGGGCTGGCGGTGGCACTGGGAAAGAGGACCAATGGATTTGCCTTAAATTGCAGTGACTGTTGAATTCTTGGCAGATGTTCTTTGGTCTTGGCTTCATCGCTGGTGAGAAAGATTGTCACCAAGCCGGCATCATTGCCGGCATCGATCGCCCCCTTTTCCAGGGCTTTCAATAAACGTGCCAAGGGGCGATCAAAACGATCATGTGGCAGGAAGACATAGATCGTCGCCTTCTGGCCCCGTTCGTTGGCGACATCGACCTCTTTGCCAGCCTGATCACCTGTCACCGCAAAGACTTTGAGTGGTGAAACGGAGGTGCCGACTTTGGGGCCAGAATCAATATCCGCCATCGCGAACGAGGCGAACAGGACGAACGAGGTGAATGAGAATTGTTTGACGAGTGACATGGCTTCGTTCCGAATCAGATGATTTTACGTAACGGAACCCCCGATCAACAGGGGCTGTTGATCAGGGGTTCCGTAGGAATCCCAGTGTCTGGCTTGCTGAACTATTTCTTATCCGTTTTGACTGCGTCCCAGTCGCCAGCCACAACGGTTAAGATCCTCTCTGGATCAATATGCTTTTTCAAGGCAATCAGCACCGTTTCGGGTGTCAGTTCGCCAATTCGTTGTTCCATGATCGAATAATATTCCATCGTCCGATCGGCCAGCAGCGTGGATTCGAGAACTTGAGCCAAACGTGAATCGTCGGTTCGCATGACTTCTTGACTCTGGAGAAAACCACGACGGGCATCATCCAGTTCCTTCTGGGTGACACCAGAATCCAGTACTTTTGCCAGTTCTTCACGAATTGCGGTAATGATTTTGTCGAGATTGGCAGGATTATAAATTGCGGACATGGTTAAGGTGGCGCGGGGATCGAGCGAACTGGCCATCAGTGAGGAACCGACGCCATAGGACAAGCCTTCGCGTTGGCGAATCCGATCTCCGAGGCGGGACGAAAGGGCACCAGCCCCGAAGACATAATTGCCAATGACGAGTGCCGGGTATTCGGGATGGTCATCGCGAATCGGCATGATACTTCCCCCGAAATAAAACGCATTGGCTTTATCGGGGGTCGGGATCTTTACAAGTTCCGCTTTGATTTGGACATCGCCACGACGAGAAATCCGTTCATAGGTCTGCTTGGCCTTCCAGCCTTTGAGCATCCCCGACACCGCTTTCATCGTGGATTCTTCGTCAAAATCGCCAACGATGACCAGTTGGCCTGCCTGAGCCCCGAGAAAATCGTTGTAGAGTTTCTTGATGGCGGTGACATCGAGTTCATCGGTAAGACTGATTTCTTCTTTGCCAGTGGGGAAATAACGAACATCACCAGTGGGATACGGATTCAAGGCTCGTCGAATCGCCTTCAAAGCCAGTTGTTGCGGATCGGTTAATCCTTGTTCGAGATCAGCGCGATGTCCTTGTTTCAGGAGTTCGAGCTCTGCCGGAGGAAAGGATGGTTCTCGTAGGACTTGACGCAGCAGATCGATTACAGCGGGGAGGTTATCGCGTTTGGTTTGCAGAACAAACGTGGCTTCTCCTGCGGCACCTGATGAGCCAAGGGAGGCAAGATTTTTGTCCAGCTGATCCTGCAGTTGCTGGCGCGTCAGTTGCTTGGTCCCCTTGGTCATCAGTGATGGCAGGAATTCGCAAACTTTGCCTAACCCGAATAGCGTTTTTTCGTCGCCGAATCGCAGATTCAATCGCAAGACGACGGTACTCCCACGGGTCTTTTTGGGAAGAAGTGCAACCTTGATCCCCTCGATGGTCGTCCGGCGGGTTCTGGCTTCGATCTTGGCTGGATTCACATCGAAGGCTTCGCCAACCGAAGTGTCGCTGCGGCCTTGATAATCACCAATCATTTCGGCGAGGTTTGGCGATGCGGGGATCACAGTTCGTTGTGCTTCTTTTGTGGGGTAGTAGACCCCCACGGTACGATTGCTCGGCTGCAAGTAGGCTCGGGCAACCCGACTGACATCTTTCGTGGTGACCTGTTCCAGGCGATCACGGTAGACAAAATAAAGCCGCCAGTCTCCTTGAGCCGCCCATTCACTGAGGTGGATTGCGAGTTGGGGCGAATCCGAGGCTTCTTGTTCGCGTTGTTTGAGCAGTCGCTGTTTGACGCGATCGACTTCATCGTCCCGAACACCCTGATCGACCACGGATTGGAGTGTATCCAGGAGGCCGTCCAACACCGCTTCGGGGGTGTTTCCGTTGGCAACCTCGGCCGAGAATTTCAAGACACCGGGATCGTGGAGTGCATAGGCGCTCCCGGAGACGCTGGCGGCCTTTTTTTGTTCCACAAGTGCTTTATACAACCTCCCGGAGGGGGGCATGGTGAGAATGGATTCCAGCACGTCGATCGGCGCAAAATCGGGATGGCCACCTGCGGGAATGTGAAACAGTGCACCGACAACACTCACTTCACCCACTCGTCGCAAAGTCACCGTACGCTCACCATCTTGAGCCGGTTCTTCGGTATAGGTTGGGTCTAATTTTCGTTCGGGTTTGGGAATCGAGCCAAAATACTGACCGAGATATTCCAGGGCTTTGGCTTGATCAAAGCGGCCAGCCACGACGACCATGGCGTTATCCGGTTGGTAGTACTTGCGATAGAATGTGCGCAAATTTTCGACCGGAACTCGCTCGATGTCAGCACGATTTCCAATGGTCGATTGACCGTAATTATGCCAGTTGAAGGCAGCACTCATGATTCGTTGACCGAGAATCTGATTGGGATTGTTTTCACCTCGTTCAAATTCATTCCGAACGACGGTCATCTCCGAGGCAAGATCTTCTCCCCGAATCAAGCTGTTGATCATGCGATCGGCTTCGAGTCGGATGGCGAATTCGAGGTTGTCGTCGTTGGCGGGGAGGGTTTCGTAATAATTCGTGCGGTCGAGCCAGGTGGTCCCATTGAATTGGGCACCGCGAGCCTGCAGGGCTTTGGGAACCGAAGGATGATCGGGAGTCCCTTTGAAGAGCATATGCTCCAGCAGGTGTGCCATTCCCGCTTCGCCATATCCTTCATGTCGAGATCCGACAAATACCGTTAAATTCACTGTGACAGTCGGCTTTGAAGGATCCGGAAAGAGCAGGACTTTCAAGCCATTTTCGAGTCGGTATTCACTGATGCCTTCGATGGTCGTGATCTTCATAACTTTAGACGCTTCTGCACCTTCTAATGTGTGACAAACGACTGATGTGAAGCAAACGAGCGACACGGCCGAACAAACGAGATTCGAGAACAAGTTCAGCAGACTGGCAACAAAACGCTTAGACATCAAGAAGTTCTCCTCATGAAATCGTTTTAACGTAAACTCTTTTCCCGGTAGAAATCCGTGGCAATCGATCCGACTCGTTAACGAGTGGACCCTTGAAAAAGACGAACAAGTGAGAAGGGTTGTTGACGAGGGGATGAGGGGCTGCCAGAGTGCTGCAGATTCGACTGCAGTTGCTGGTAAAGGCCACGCACTCCGTCGCGTGCAACCGAATCCTCTTGAATCTTAGCAACCTGATGAACTGAAAGAAACCGGACGCGAGCCCTGAAATCGTTTTTGGGTCCTGTTACAGACGGGATTTTTCGAAATGAAAAGGGTCGTGAAACCGCACGCACGTCGAAAAAATGGGATGCAAAGCCGGGGACTCGGTCGAATTTTGGGGTTCAAAGCGATCTGAGATATTCGACCAAGGCTTCAATTTCGGCTTGATTGAATGATTCACCCACCAGATCTTCCGGGCGATGATACTTCGTCAAAACCTGTTCCAGGCTTTTCGCTTTGCCGGTGTGCAAAAACCGGCGGCGAGCGGAAACGCCGTTTAAGGAAGGGGGGTTATATTTTTTGTTTCGATCCTTGGGGTCCTCGACAGCGCCGTCAAAAGTGTCGGCGGTGGTGAATGTTGTTCCCGAATGGCATTTTATGCAGCCAGCACGTCCTGTAAACAGCTTCTGGCCCAGTTCCATTTTGGGTGTCACCGATCGGGGATGGGGGTGGTCAGGGTGACTGAGTGTCGCCATATAGGCAACCAGCGCATCGACATCCTCTTGTGAAATCGGCTGTTCGGTATTCATGCTCTCAGTCAGTGATCGACGCATGGCCTCTGGAAGGTCGTTCTGCCACCCATGCCAGGTCCAAGGTCCCGTTTCGGAAACTCCGCGCAGCGTTGGAATCAGTTTCGGGGTACCGTAAGACTGGTCGTTTCGTGTGTCGAAGACTTGTCCAGAAGTATGCCCATCGGTATGGCAGGTATGACAACTGAACCAGGAATGAAGCGAACGATCTGCGTCATAAAAGACCATTTCACCTCGACGAGCCAGTGACAATTCCGCAGGAGCTCCGAGTGAGAGTCGCTGTTGAACGAAGTTGGTTTCGAGGTCAACCATTTGAAGTGAATCATCAAAATAATTTGCCACGAGAACGCGTTGATCCGTAATAAACTGAACATCGACCGGACGCCCGCCAAGTTTAATCCTGCGGAAACGAGAGGGATCCTTGCGTAAGGGTTCTGGCAGAAAATCACCAGGATCCCCCAAGGGCCACGGAATTGTCGAGAAATCGAGGACGAGCAGTTCATGGGTTCCGCCACAGGTTACCACAATCCCTTTTCCGTCGGGACTGAATGCGACCGAGTTTGCATCCCCGACTGCCTTGCCACGGATATCGAGCCCCAGTTGTTTTTGCTCAGAGACCTCGCCATCGGGGAGAATCAGTTTTGTGAGACGGTTATCAATCACCCAGCCGATGTCGATCATTCCCGGCGTCACCGAGAAGGCACGATTGACGGCGCTGGGAAGGATGACCAAATTGGAATCGTGCGTGATTGCCGGAACCCCCGGATTAAATCCCCCATCAAAAATCTTGCGTGCACTGATTTCTTTGTGCGTGGCGAGTTCGTGTACGAAGACTTCGCACGGGACAGAACAGCAGGTGACCAGCCACTGTTGATCGGGGGAAATCGCCAGAGTTTTCGGGATTCCTCCTACCGCAATTCGTTCGATCCGAATCGGCTGCGAAGAGTCTTCTGTCGACAGCAGTTGATCGAGGTCCAGAACTGCAACGGCATCGTCCCCTGACAATGCAACGTAAACTTTTCGGTGGGTGGTGGAAACGACCAATCCACTCGGTTCCTTTCCGACCGCAAACGATTTGACCAAGCTCAGTCGGTTGCCGTGTCTTTTGATGACAGCGATCGCGTGATCCCGTTGCAGGTTGACCAAAGCCGTCGAGTCATCCACCCAGGCAACATCGATTGGGCTGCTTCCGACGGCCAGTTCATCGAGCAGCGCCAATTCAGGAATTCGGACCAGACTGACTGTTCCTGTCGTGAGGTTGGCAGTCAGGCAGGCGGAACGGTCGTGTGAGATCGCCAGCGCCACAGGACTACGATGAGCGTCCTCTGCAGTGGCAGGTGCCGCAAAGATGCCAAGTTGCCCCAACAGACAGACCACCAAAGTCCAGCGAATCACATTCATAGGTCGTCTCGAAGTGAATTTTTGTTTCGAATCATCGCACCCACGCTTTTG
>JBIKZJ010000188.1:0-11623 GCA_044354755.1 Schlesneria sp.
TCGCCGGGATCGATCACGTCGGCATTGGTTCAGATTTCGACGGAATTACGCTGGTCCCGACACAACTGGACGATGTTTCTTCCTACCCGGTCATCACCCAAGAGCTCCTTAATCGGGGATACACCGCCGAACAGATTCATCGGTTCATGAGTGGTAACATCCTGCGAGTCATGCGGGAAGCAGAAGCGGTGGCCACCAAAATTCAATCAGGACGGTAACGTGCCTCGGCAATGCCAGCACTCCTCGTTGTTAATCGAGTTCACCGCGTTAACTGAGAATCCCTTGTACCACCTGGCCGCTGACATCCGTCAAACGATAGTCACGCCCCTGAAATCGATAGGTCAGTCGCGTGTGATCCAGGCCCAGCAGGTGCAAAATTGTGGCCTGCACGTCGTGAATATGGACAGGATGCTCGGCCACATGAAAGCCTAATTCGTCGGTCGCTCCGAAAGTGATTCCCGGCTTCAGCCCGCCACCTGCCATGAACATCGTATTGGAATACGGGTGATGGTCGCGACCAAGATGCAGCCCCCCTGCGGTTCGGCCTTCGCGGAAGGGAGTCCTGCCGAATTCTCCCATCCAGACCACCAGCGTCTCGTCCAGCAAGCCACGCTGCTTCAAGTCACGAATCAACGCCGCCACCGGACGGTCCATCAACTGACACCGCCTGACCAGATTCTCCCGCAAGTCTTCCCCCGCATTCGTACCGTGAAAGTCCCAACCCCAATCTGACAACTGCACAAAACGAACCCCCTTTTCGACCAGACGCCGGGCCAGCAGACAGTTGTTGGCGAAACTGGCGGCTCCCGGTTGGGCACCGTAATCCGCGAGTAGCTCGGCGGTTTCCTGCGAAAGATCCATTAGCTGAGGAACCACCACCTGCATTCGAAACGCCATTTCGTACTGCGCAATCCGTGTCGCCGTTTCCGCGTTCCGCAATTCTTCGGCCTGCAACCGATTCAGATCGTTGAGCGCATCCAGACTCTGCCGACGAACAGTCCGGTTCATCCCGTCCGGGTCCGAGAGCGAAAGCACCGGATCCCCCCCGGTTCGGCATTGAACCCCCTGATAGACCGAGGGCAGAAAACCGCTCCCCCAGCCTGCCTTGCCGGAACTGGGCAGTGATCCCCCCGACGTGAAGACCATAAAGCCCGGCAGGTCGTGACTGTCGGAACCGAGTCCATAAGTGACCCAGGAACCGAGCGAGGGACGCCCCGCCGTCCGCGGAATCCCGGTCAACATCAACAGCTCTGCCGGACCATGATTAAACTGTTCTGTATGCAGCGATTTGATGAACGTCAGGTCGTCAGCAATCGCGGCCAGCCGTGGCAGCGCGGCCGAAACCCAAGACCCCGAATCGCCGTACTGCTGAAATGGTTGCGGTGTCCCCAAGAGCTTCGGCGTGCCGCTGGTAAAGGCAAACGGCTTTCCCTCGGTCAACGATGCGGGGCAATCCTCGCCGTTCCGCTGCAGAAGTTCTGGCTTATAGTCGAACAAATCCAGCTGCGACGGTCCCCCCGACATGCTGAGAAAAATGACGTTCTTCACCTTAGCGGTAAACAGCGATGGATGGGGAGCAAACGGCTCATCGGCCGCTGGTGCCGCCAAGAGGGAACCGCCACTCATCAGTGAGCCCAACGCCAGCCCACCCAGCCCCAGCGAGCCACTCCCCAGAAAATGACGGCGAGTGATTCGAGCGAGCTCGTCAACAGCATTGAGGGGTCTCATCGTCGGGTAACTCCAACAGTTCCAAGGTTGCGCCGGACAGGACGAAATTCAGGGGTCAAGCATCATAAGAATCGGTTTGTGATCAGCTTTCGGCCAGCTTTCACCGTCAGCTTTCACCGTCAGCTTTCACCGTCAGTTTGAGGTGAGCTTGAGGATTCGGACCAAGCTCGCACCGGTTTTGATCCGGTATCAGCGTCAGTAACCGTATCAGAATTAGCGTTTGGCCAGAAACTCGTCGAGATTTAACAGGATGTTTCCGACCACGGTCCAGGTGGCCGCCTCAATGCGGTCCATTCCGTCGGGCAAGGGACCGATCGGCTTGGTGGCCAGTATCACAGCCTTTTCCGGGTCCTGCGCCAATTCTCGGCAAAGGGTTTCGTAAAGGGCGACAATTCGCTCGGATTCCTGCATCGTGGGTGGTCGCGTCAATGCCAGCCGGAATCCGTACGCGGCCCGTGTCGCGACCGTGTCACCCCCTTCCAACAGAATCCGCCGTGCCAGCCCCTGTGCCGCCTCGACATAGACCTGATCATTCAGGGTCACCAGGGCCTGTAGGGGGGTGTTGGTCCGTGTTCGCCGCACGCTGCAGACGCTGCGTTCCGGAGCATCAAAACTGATCATCGAAGGATACGGAAGATTCCGTCGCCAGCGGGTGTAAAGGGCTCGTCGATGACGGTCTTCACCCCGACTCGTTTCCCAATCGGTACTCGGCCCAAAAGCAGCCGCCAACCCGTTTACCGGTTGTGGAGGATGAACGGGGGGGCCATACATTTTCAGACTGAGTAACCCGGCGACAAACAGCGCCTGATCGCGGACTGTCTCGGCAGGGAGGCGGACTCGTGGCCCGCGTCCCAAGAGTCGGTTATCAGGATCGCGTCCCTTCAACTCGTCGCTGACCGCTGACGATTGTCGGTAGGCGGCGGAGGTGACAAGTCGTCGCAATAGATGTTTGGTGTCCCAGCCACTCCGCAGATGTTCGGTGGCGAGCCAGTCTAAAAGTTCCGGATGCGAAGGAGCGTCCCCCTGATTGCCGAATTCTTCACTCGATTCCACCAGTCCAATCCCAAACAATTCCTGCCACAATCGGTTCACAGCGACCCGTGCGGTGAGTGGATTTTCGGGATCGACAATCCAACGGGCAAACGCCAGGCGATCCAGCCGCGCGTCCGATGCCACGACAGTGGGTGACACAGGATGCAGTGCCGCAGGAACGGCCGGAACCACGGCGGCCCCCTTGTTTTGAAATTCACCCCGAATGGCGATATGCGTGGGCCGGACCGGACCTTCTTTCATCACCAGTGTCCCTGCACGGTAACCCATTTAGGAAACGTTTGGCGATGTTGTGCGATGAGTTGATTCTGTTGCTCCGGTTTTCGCTGCTCGGACGCGATCTCGAGAATCTCGAGCAGTTCTTTCGTCAGCGTAGTCCGATCGACAGCCGCTTCCCAGGCCGCTCGCAGTCCATCAACACGCTCTGTCTCGGCCGCCAACCTCGTTTTGGCTTCGGCCAAACGGGCTGTCGAGCGAACGCGGTCTCCCTCACGACCGACATGAGCGGTTTCGAGCACGGGTGGTTCGCTGTTATTGTCTTCGGTCGAATTAAAAATGGCGAAGACCTGGTAATACTCTTGATGGGAAAAGGGGTCATATTTGTGGCTGTGACATTGGGCACAACCATAAGTCGTTCCCATCCAGACCTGCATCGTGGTGTTCACGCGATCCACGACGGAGGCATGCCGGTACTCTTCCGAGTTCGAACCCCCTTCGGTATTGTTCGTCGTATTCCGATGGAAACCACTGGCAATCCGCTGAGAATCAGTCGCTTGGGGAAGCAGGTCTCCGGCGAGCATTTCGATCGTGAACTGATCGTAGGGTTGATTGGCATTCAGTGCTTCGATCAGCCAGTCGCGCCATCGCCAAATCGTCCGCGGGGGATCGTGAATATACCCTTGCGAATCACCATAGCGAGCCAGATCCAGCCAGACCGCTCCCCAGCGTTCGCCGTAAGCAGGGGAAGCGAGCAGGCGATCGACCAGACGCTCGAACGCATCCGGTCGATCGTCTGCGAGAAACGGCTGCGCCTCGTCCAACGTCGGCGGCAGCCCGGTCAGATCGAGTGACACACGGCGGAGTAGCGACGCGGGATTTTCTTGCGGGGTGGGATCGAGTCCTTCCTCGTCCAGTCGTCCCTGCAGGAAACAGTCGATCGCCTGATTCGGCCATGCAGGGTTGGAAACCTGCGGGGTGTCTGGGCGCTGCGGCTTGAGGTATGCCCAATGTTTCGTGTATTCGGCCCCTTGCTCGATCCATTGGGTAAGGATTCCCACTTCCCGCGCAGTCAGCCGTTGACCACCCCCACGTGGTGGCATCACCTGATGATCGTCGGTCGACGTGATCCGTCGCAGAATTTCACTCGCACCGGGCTGACCGGGGACGATGGCCTGCGCTCCCGTCGGAAGTTTGCTGAGGGCCTGACTCCGATCATCCAGTCGCAAATCACCCCGTCGCGCCTGTTCATCAGAACCATGACACAGGAAGCAATTTTTCGCCAGAATCGGCCGAACCTCTTTGGAATAGTGGATCGTCGCGGCAGGTTCGGCACATGATCCCTGGAGCGGAAGCAGGATCCCAGCACACAGGGCCATCAGCAACTGTTGACGCGAATAATTTGAGGGAACGAAAATCATGAGCAGGCCTTTCAGACAGTTATCAGAAACGATTTGATCTGATAACGCAATCGGCAGAATTCGGATCTCACGTCAATCCGCCAGAAAAACAAACCAAAAAACAGAGAACGACATCACAACACAGAATTGCGGCAGAACAAGCGTCTCTCCCCCTCGCCAGAAAAATGCCTCTGCCTCTGTCTCTGCGGTATCGTGGTGGTAACAGGTCGGTTGAAGAAATTTGGAACCGATTCACGCAGCATCTGTCAAATCTGGCCACGCTTTGACCAACCCAATCACTGCTCGGTTGAAATTGCGGGCGACCAACGTTCTAATGATCTTAAGAATGTTGTTTCTACGCCGATCCGATGACTGTGTATTGAACGGAACATGATGAAGAAGCGTCGCGCGTTTACTTTGATTGAATTGCTTGTCGTGATTGCGATTATTGCGGTTTTGATCGCTCTCTTGCTCCCTGCGGTGCAACAGGCCCGCGAGGCGGCTCGCCGATCACAATGCCGTAACAATCTGAAGCAACTGGGGTTAGCCGTTCAGAATTACGAAAGTTCGCATATGACATTTCCGCCGAATCTGGTTCCAGGAGGAAGATTCAATTACAGCGGCGGTAATTGGGGGGTGCTGGCTTATCTCAGTCCGTATTTGGATCAGACGCCGATTTATAATTTGATGAACTTGAATGCACCGACGTATTCTCCAACGCCACCTTATAACATTTCTGACCCGAACAATGCACTGGCAGCAAGTTACGTGATTCCGCTGTTTTTGTGTCCGAGTGATCAGGCACGCTCCCTTGGCGGAGGTTATGGGGTCGCATCGCTCGGGCCTGCCAACTATTGTGCTTCGCAAGGATCGGGAACCAACCGCCTGACGGGGGGAACAATCAATGGCTCGCCTTACAACGCCGATGGAGTGATGTTTGCCAATTCGAACATCCGCTTCGCTGATATCATCGACGGAGCGAGTAATACGGCCTGCATGTCCGAAAGTGTCCTGGGTGATGGCCCTCGAAGTGTGACGCAAAGTACGCCACCTGCAAATCCCCAGAAAGTTTACGCTTATAATACCTCGTACCAGAATGTGGATGATGTTTCGTGTGCATCGCCGACCAAGTGGAATGTGCAAGATTTACGACAATTCCTGTGGTACTCAGGTGAAATTCGTAACACTTCCTATAACCATTATTACAACCCGAACGACAAGCGCTGGGATTGCATTACCAATGCGTTTTCGCTGGGTTACACCGCAGTCGGCTGGAAGGCGGCTCGGAGTAAGCATGTTGGTGGCGTACATTTATTGCTATGCGACGGATCCGTTCGCTTTGTCAGTGACAATATCGACAATTCACTTTGGCGTGCTTTGGCAACACGCGCTGGAGGCGAGATTAACGGCGAATTTTAAGTTTGGGTCGCATCGGGATGCGAACATTCCGCAGTCACAGATTGTCAACGTTGTGCAGAATCGGTTTTGTATCAGGTTCACCAGGTTGATCGGAAATGCATTTGAGCAGAACACCCCCACTTTCACTGCAGGACTTAGAATTGTACCGCAGGGATGGCTTCCTGGTTTTGCGAGAGGTTTTTTCGCAGGCACAGATGCGCGCCTTGTTGCTCGAGTGCGAACGGATCTTAGTCGATTATCGAGATTTGATCAGCCCGCAAAATTTACGTTGTCGCTATATGCCGCATCATGAGACGGGAGAAGACCTATTTGAGGTATTTGATCCCGTCAATGATTTGTCGTCGACGTGTGCCAGATTCTGTACGGACCAACGGATTGTTTCCGTCGTCGAGAGTATCTATGGTGGATCCGCGTCGCTTTTTAAGGAAAAATTGATTTTCAAGCCCCCCGGTGCGCTGGGTTACAACCTGCATCAAGATATACCACGAGGATGGAAAGGGTTTCCGAAATCGTTTTTAACCGTACTCATATCGATTGACCCAACTTCCGAGGAGAATGGCTGTACGGAAGTTTTTTCGGGTTATCATGCCGATTTTCTCACGACTGACGAGACTGTATACATGCTGCCGGATGACAAAGTGTGCAACAGTCGGCGGACACCCCTCGTGCTCGATCCTGGTGATATCGCTATTTTTCACGGATTGACGCCCCATCGCTCGGCCCCCAATCGATCACAACAGATGCGACGAGTCCTTTATCTCAGTTACAATGCCGACGCTGATGGGGGTGACCAGCGAGAAGCTCATTACGCTGAGTTTCACCAGCGAATGCGTGTTCATCGGCAACTGGCGACAAACGATCCAGTCTACTTTCGATAAGCCCGTCCCATTCAGATGGTGAACATCCCTGTGTTACAAATTTCAAAAATTCCGCGTTTTACTTCGTACGGTTGGGGCATCGTGGTGCTGTCCGCGTTAGCCATGGTCGCGACGTTACCGGGTCGCACACACGGACTGGGAATGATCACTGAACGTTTACTGGCAGATCCAACGCTTGAACTGGACCGACAGTCATTCGGATTGGTCAATTTTTGGGCAACGATGATTGGATCCCTCTTCTGCATCCCTGCTGGCTGGATGCTGGATCGCTGGGGTGCCCGTAAAACATTAGTGCTCGTCGTCGGCCTGCTGGGTCTGGTTGTGATGACAATGTCGAGCGCCGCAGGATTTCTTCCATTTGCCATGCTCATCACATGCACGAGGGGTTTGGGTCAAAGTGCTTTATCGGTGATCAGTATCTCGATGACCGGGAAATGGTTTCGGACTCAACTTCCCTTGGCGACCGGCGTTTACTCCATTTTGGTTTCACTGGGATTTGCTGCCGCATTCATTTTGGCTCGAGGCCAGCGTGATGTCGATTGGCGAGTACTCTGGAGCGGTTTTGGAGCGATCTTGCTGTTGTTTCTCTGTCCGCTTTTTGCCTTGTTTGTTCGTTCGGCTCCCAGTGATCTCGCGGCCCCCTCTGCCATTCCAAATCCGTTGAATGAAAACGACTATTCGCTCCACCAAGCCTTGGCAACCCCCGCCTTCTGGGCATTCGGTTTGGCCACGTCGTTGTACGGACTTGTTTCATCAGGGGTCTCGCTGTTCAATGAGTCCTTATTGATTGAGCAAGGATTTGAGAAAACGGCATTTTATGACCTGGGAATGATGACAACAGCCATCGGATTGGGAAGCAATCTGCTGACCGGGTGGTTAGCGATTCGAATGCGAATGACGTGGCTGACTGGAATCGCCATGGGGTTGCTCGGAGGGGCATTGCTGGGGCTTCCCTCGGTCCGGACCTATCCTGCCCTGGTTACCTACGCGTGTGTGATGGGTGGTGCAGGAGGGATGATCACGGTGTTGTTTTTTACAATTTGGGCAAAATTATTTGGCTCTGCTGAGTTAGGACGGATTCAAGGTGTGGCGCAAATGATGACCGTGATCGCTTCCGCTCTTGGTCCGATGGTGCTCGCGGAAGTCAAGACTCGAACGGGGACCTATTTGCCTGCAATTCACGGACTGGGAGTCATGGCTTTGATTCTCGCGGTGGGAATCAATCTGATTCCTCAACCACGCGAAAAACCACGCGAAATCGATGCCGAAAGCCATCAGGGATCCGCCGGAAATGTCGCAACCCCCTGAATCAGGCCATCGATCAATTCATTCCGTTTCAATAACCGCTCCCCTTCAGAAAGAATCACGATGCTTCGATTTCATCTTTCCTTGAATGTCTCGAATCTTTCCCGAGCGGTCGTGTTTCTCGAAGGCATTCTCGGAGTTCCGGCAACCAAATTGCGTGACGATTATGCAAAGTTCGAACTCGATTCACCTCCGCTGGTCTTATCACTGGAGCCTCGATCTCCGTCAAAATTCGGCTCATTAAACCATCTCGGTTTTCGCTTTCCTGACACGCTCAGTCTGGTTGAAGCCCAATCTCGGATCGAGCAGGCAGGGGTGACGACACAGCGGGAAGAGGGTGTTGAATGCTGTTATTCCAAGCAAACGAAATTCTGGGTCCATGATCTGGACCAACGTCTCTGGGAGTTCTACACGCTGGATGAAGATCTCGATCATCGCGGGGCGGGACAAGCGATGGAACAGATTGTTGGCCTCGACGCTCTGGATGCGTTGGTCAGTTTGCAACAGCCGATTGTTTGGGAACATCGGATGTTTGATCCCTTCACACCGACCACCGCGAATTGTGACGAAGTTCGCCTGCGTGGTTCCTTCAACATCCCCGTTTCTCAACAAGAAATGCGAGACCAACTCGCCCAGGCGTTTGTCGCACTGAAGCCAGGAGGGGAAATCCTGGTTCATGTTTTGACCTCGGAACGACCGCTGTCCGGCGATCTCTCCTTACCAGGCCCCGCAGCACATGTCAAATTCGCTCCGGTCCGAAGTGATTTGATGAAAACATTGGAAGATGTGGGATTTATTAACCTGCAATTAACGATATTTCGATCAGGAGCCTGTTTTCAGCATCACGGTATCCCGCTGAGAGAAACTCAAATTACCGCTCGGCGCCCTCATCGATCAGCAGCCGAAGTTTGTACGGTCGTTTTTAAAGGACCATTCCTGACGGTGACCGATGATCTCGGAAATGTCTGGCGTCGAGGCGAATCTGCGAAAATGACGCAGGCCGACTGGAGTGCCTTGCAGGAAACGGCTGCTGCAGATTTATTTGTGATGCTGCCGGAGTTCGCGGGGGTGAGTTCTTGTGGCGTCTGACGAGTGCTTCCCATTCACTTTCTGAACGGGTTGAGTTCATAGATCCATTTCTGTTGTTTGCCGAATCAGTTGATCGTCGGTGTGTGGATACTTATCATGGAAGGGGACGAGCGTGTTTTTCCGCGTGATTTCTCAATCTATGTCGAAGATCGGTTGCTTCCTTGGAAAACGACATCTTTCAATCCAAAGCTTGTGCCGATCAGCTCAAAGCCCTCAGCGAACCGATTCGGCTGAGGATCGTCGATATTTTACGCCACGGCGAAATGACCGTTGGGGACATTGCGGAATTCCTCGAAACGGAATTAGTTACGGTTTCGCATCATTTGAAAATCCTCAAGCATGCAGGCTTGATTGAGGTTGAGCGGGACGGTCGTTTTATGCTCTACCGTTTGCGTAAAGATTTGCTGCAGAAAGTTGCACGCACCAGTAAAGAGTTTCTGAATTTGGGTTGTTGCCGGATCGAAGTTCCAGAAACGAAACAAAGCTGACAGGAATTTTGGTCGATAGTTCGTCAAGGCGACGTTGTTAAATTCCTGGAATCATCTGCAGACCGTAACCGGTCACACCTCGGGGACTGGCTCATTTTTTTCGCGACCAAGTGAAGAGCCGCCAAATCGCTCAAACCATTCACTCAACGTTTGGCCGGTTGAAAGACATCCAGCGTCAATGCCATCCCCGCCTTGCGGCCATAGACGACATCATCCGTCCGTTTGACCAGTTCGTCACCGCATGCGGGCGAGGCTAGGGATAAGAGTCGGATTGCAAGACAAAGCAGCATGAATCGGCCAAGTCGGTTGGACATCAAGACGTTCCCTTGTTCCGGGTGAACTTTGTTTCGGATGACCAGTGCAGCAGAACGATCAGGAGTGATATTCTTCCCCCTACGAGAAAACCGAATTGAGCGAGGAAAAACCGAATTGTGCCACTGCATGACCGTCTTCGGTCATGCAGTGTTCTTCGGCGACTCAAGATCCGTTTCGTGACGTCAGTTCTTTACAAGGGTCAAACAAAGAGAACCTCCATCAGAGCAGACTCCGATGCTGCAGCACGGACCGCGATAGCCGTGGTACTGAAGACACGATCGCTAAACCAATTCCGGCATCGCTTTCCAGCCATCCACCAGATAGTGGGGCCGGCTCGAAAGATCCTGCAGGTGAACGGCCAGTGGATCGATGCCAAAATGGTGATAAAGCGAGGCATGCACTTCACCAAAGTGAATCGGACGATCGGCAATTTTGGCTCCGTTGCGATCGGTCGCCCCAATGACTTGCCCTGTGCGAAAACCTCCACCGGCAATCAGACCATTACCAACATCCGGCCAGTGATCACGCCCCGCATCCGGATTGATCCGCGGGGTCCGGCCAAACTCGCCCCACGCCACCACCGCGACATCCTTGTCCATCCCCCGATCGTGCAGATCGGTAATCAAGGCGTGCATCCCCTGGTCAAACATCGGAAAGTGGGTATTTTTGCATTCACTAAAATTACTGGAATGAAAATCCCAGCGGCCGAAGTTGAGTGTCACCACACGTGCCCCCGCTTCGACCAATCGCCGAGCCATCAGGAATTGTTCGAGGTTTCGCGGGGCACCGTCGCCATAATTATTGGGATCCCCTTTCCCATATCGGGCCAGCAGGGCGGGATCTTCGCGGGAAATATCCAGAGCTTCCGACAGCCGACTCGAAGTCAGGATCCCCAATGCCTGTCGGTTCAGCGCATCGAGCCCGTCCATCATCCCCTTCGCATCGGCTTCCCGGCGAAAATTGTCGAAACTTTGGAGCAGTTGCTGCCGATTTGAAAGCCGACCCAAGTCGACTCCATTCAGCTTCATGTCATCCCGCGAGGGGCCTGACGGACGAAACGCGGAATGGGTAACACCCAAAAAGCCAGGGTGCCCCGGTGATCCGTAAGGGGGATGGCCGGAATTCGGAGCCAGTCCGAAAAAAGGAGGAACCGATTGATTGGCAGGTCCGAGCACCTTCGAGATCGTCGAACCGATTGAGGGCCAGCCGCCGGCCGGTTGTTTTTGCACACTTCGGCCTGTGTAACAGATGAACGAATCATGATCGCCACTGGGAGAACCATAGACTGAGCGGAGCGGGACCAGTTTGTCCATGATCGAAGCGAGCTTCGGCAGGTGCTCGCAAATCTGGATACCGGGAACATTGGTATCAATAGGGCGGAATTCACCCCGGATTTCGGCAGGAGCATCCGGCTTCAGATCGTACATATCCTGATGCGGCGGGGCACCGACCATGTAAATCATGATCACCGCCTTGTGCGATTTGGTAATTCCCGACGCCTGTTCAGCCCGCAACAAGCCAGGGAGCGACAGCCCTCCCAGACCCAGAGCACCGATCCGCAGCGCGTCGCGCCGAGTGATTCCGTCGCATAGCCGGTGAGCAGCTCCAGAAATTGTCAGCATGGAAAAATCCTCAACAGGCGTGGTCGCGTATGGTGGGAGTGATCTTCACGGGGCAAACGTCAAACAACAAACCGCCGGTCACTTCCGTCGGCCTGAATTTATCGGCACACAAC
>JBIKZJ010000189.1:0-11617 GCA_044354755.1 Schlesneria sp.
CGACAGGAAACCTGATTGTTGCTGAAGCGGCGAGTTCAGGCCCCGTCAATATTACGGCGCCTGGTTCCCTGTACACCAATAACACAACCAGCGCGTCCGCAATTTCTACAACGGGATTCGGGGGATCCGGCACCGGGTGGACGGCAACGGGAAATGGGAAATTCACTCCAACCGTGTCCAGCGATGTATTAACTCTCACACAATGGGGAATTGGAGGGACTGCAAACGCTCTCTGGTACAATACTCCGGTTCCGGTCTTCCAAGCATTCCAGGTCTCTTACACCTACACGGTTCCCACTGCCGTCAACGGAATAGGGGCGGATGGCGTCGCCTTTGTGCTGCAGAACAATCCTGCCGGAACACTGGCTTTGGGTGGAACGGGTGGCGGGGTTGGCTACAGCGGCATTAATCAAAGCCTGGCATTCATTCTCAACATCTATGGTCAGAGTGGTTGGGCCATCGGCCAGAACGGTGTCGTTGGCTCGTATACCAGCACCTCGCCGATTCAACTGGGCTCCGGTGACGCAATCAATGTAACGCTGTCCTATAACCCTGCAACGGAGACGCTGGTAGAGACTCTGACCGATCCCTGGATGGGGACTTCTTACAGCCACACAACGACGGGAGTGAATCTCGCCAGCCTGCTCGGAGGGTCTCAAGCAACGATCGGCTTCACAGGAGGTGACGGTGAGGTGACATCCACCCAACAGATTTCGAATTTCTCGCTGCAAATCGATCCCGTCATTCAGATTGTCAGCGGATTCAGCAATACGGGAACTGGTTGGACCACAGCAAGTAATGGGGCGTTCACACCGACCATCTCGAACAATGTGCTGACGCTGACACAGTCGGGAATAGGCAATACCGCCAGCGCAGTTTGGCTTAACACACCGGTTGCAGTTTCCGCTCCCTTTACAGCCTCGTTCACCTACACGATGTCCGCAACAAGCGGAACACCGGCGGATGGTGTCGCGTTTGTGCTGCAAAACAGCCCTAACGGAACAAGCGCTCTAGGCTCCGCTGGCGATAATGACGGATACACGGGTATCACAAATAGCGGAGCGTTTGTGCTCGACCTCTACCCCCAAAGTCAATGGGCGGTCGGCAAGAATGGTGTCATCGGCAGTTGGACACCAACCCCCTCGACAGTGAACCTCGCCAGTGGCCACTCCATCAACGTCACTCTGGCGTATAACCCGGTGAATCAAACCTTGACCGAAATGCTGACCGATACGGTAACAGGCGAGCAGTATAACAATGTCTCGACCGGAATCAATTTCGCTCAACTCGTTGGAGGCAACACCGCCTATCTTGGTTTTACCGGCGCCGATGGTGGTTACTCGTCCACTCAGCAGATCTCGAATTTTTCGTTTTCCACTGGTGGTCTCGTGGGTGGTTCGATGAATCTGGTCGCCGGGGGATCACTGGGCGGAGCACAATCCCCCCTGAATATACAGGCCTCGGGCGTTATCGATCTTTACAGCAATTCAAATATCTGGTTGCAACAGTCCGCTGGGAATTTGAATCTAGGTCAGGTCACGGCCTCGGGAAGTGTTAATCTGATCGCGAGCGGAGCGATCACCGAAAGCTCACAACCAGGCCAAGGTTCCATTTCGGGATTCGGAGGAACCGGATCGGGTTGGTTCACAAATGGAAATGCCGTGCTGACAAACAGTACCACGTACGGAGCAGACACCCTGACACTCGTGAACGGCGCAAATCAAACCTCGTCCGCCTGGTATCCAAACTCCGTCGTTGTCGCCAATAGTTTCACCACCGGGTTTGTGTATACACCGGGTGGACCCGGGACCGGAATGACGTTTACCTTGCAAAACGACTCTCGGGGAACATCCGCTTTGGGGGGCCCCGGAGCAAGTCTGGGCTACGGCGGGACCAGTTCGCCAATTCAAAAGATTCAGCAGAGCCTCGCCTTCCAGATCAATTTGGGAGCAGACAGTTCCATCCAGACAGGGATTGGTCTTGGCGACAACGGTCAGATTGAAAATCTGCACAGTCAGGCTGGCGTCGCCACCAATCCGGCGAATCCGACGGATCCCATCCAGGTCTTGCTCACCTTCTCGGTCACGAATAATACGGTGACCTACGTCTTGATTGATACGGTCACTCAAGCACAACTGGCATCGGCGACCGTGACCAATTGTAATTTGGCAAGTTATCTGGGCAACGCGACGCAAGGATGTGCAACGGCCTATATCGGCTTCACAGGTTCCAGTTCCAGTCAGTCGACGGGTTCGCTGTCGGTTTCAAACTTCTTCTTCGCCTACGGCGCCCCAGCGATTTCTGCTGCGAGTCTGACACTCCAGGCAGGGACCACGGTGGGAACCCCGTCATCACCGCTGGCCATAAACATTGCATCAACGGGAACAGTCAATCTCAATGCCACCAACAACATCAATCTGATCCAGATCGAAGGAAATCTGAATCTGGGAACCGTTTCTACGCCGGGGACACTCACCGTATCGGCACCACTGGGGGCCGTCACTGGAGCGACGACCAACTCGAACTCCTCAACCGCTGCTGCCACACCAGCACCCGCCACCTCGCGGATGATGAGCAGCGCCAGCTTCGCCATGCCAGGACCTGTTGCTGGCCCCGTCGCCCCTGCTCCTGCCCTCACGACGGCACCGATTCAGGTCGGCGTGTTAAAACTTTACGCCCGTGATGGAATCGGTAGCCTCAGCCAGCCACTCGTCACACAGGCACACGAACTTCAGGCGACCGCGCTTCATGGCAATCTCACGGTCAGCAATCAAGGACCGCTCGCAATCACCGGTTCCCGCGATCTGCAAGGGCTCTCGGCAGGAGGATCGATTCGAGTGACCAGTACCGGGCAAATCACGGTCAGCAGCCCGGTCAAAGCCGGAAGCGACGTAACACTGACGGTTCCCGATCAGGGGCAAAGCGCCCAGAACCTGATTGTCACCGGAACCGGCATCGTCGAATCCAAAACAGGCTCGATCCGGCTCACCGCTGCAGACAACGTGCAACTCCTGGCAGGATCACTGCTGCATACCCTGGATGCCAGCGACAACGGCCAGGTCTCGGTTCAGGTCAATCGCTTCCGCCCCGGTGCAACCTCGACATCAATTCAGGCTCTGGGACAGATTATCTCGAATCATACAGACCTCATGGGAAGCGGGCTTCCCAACCAAGTGACCCTCTCGACGGCGAGCTTGACCGGAGTCAGCCAGATTCCGATGGTGCAGGTCTGGAGCTCCTCTACGGCAGATCAATTCACGCTGGATCAGCACCTCGCGACCGCAGGCCAGGCCTATCAGGTTTCCGACAAATCGATCAAAACCGACAAGGCCATCGTGGGACTGAATGGGATCAAAACCGTCAGCATGAATCTGGGAAGCGGTAATGACACGGTCAACATCAGCAGTACAGCGGGCTTGAATTCACTGAGCGTGAAAGGGAATCAAGGGAATGACCAGTTCAATGTCGCCTTTGACCCGCAAAGCCTGACCCAGTTCGTATTGGACGGCGGTGCGGGGACGAATGGGTTAAAAGCCGATGCCCCGTCCCAACCCCTCTGGGCCACCGCTGGGAGACTGCAGACCCAGACCTCTCGAATCGACCATTCACAAATCCAGACGACCAACACGAATAGCGCCACCAGCGTCAACGGAAACCCCCTGTCCTCAACCATCCCCACCGCACTGCTCAAGGGATTGAATCCGACTCAGCAATATGTTCAGACCGTCTATTGGCAACTCTTGGGCAGAATCGCAACCACAAAAGAATTAGGCCCATGGGTCAGCCAACTGACTCGATTCCCCAACACTCGCACACGCTTTGCCCAATCGCTGGTCGACAGTAACGAGTACCGTTCCATCCAGATCCGGACCTGGTACCAGACCTATCTTGGACGCCCCGCCTCAACGCCCGAGGTGAATCAATCACTGGCGGTCTGGAAAAAGACCTACTCGAACATTCAGACACTCGCCCCAATTCTGGCAACGCAAGAGTTCTACAACATCACCCAATCACTCATTACAACCGGGACACCACAACAGCGATACGTTGCGGGCCTGTACAAACTGGTGATGAGTCCCTCGACAACGATCCCCACGCCGCTCAAGAATTTCATGTTGCTAACGCCAGTCAGACAAGGCCGCAGTGCGATCGTCCTGCGAATGCTGACCTCACCCGATTACATGAACACGCAACGGGAATCGCTGTCAGTGACCTTGAACAACCTGAGTGCCACCAATGATCCCGTGATGAAGACCACACCGATGATCTTCAATTTCAGCGTGGTCAAAGCCTGGTTGCTGGGGAAAAAGAAGGTTTAGAACTAAACCGTGGAGGACGGATTCCAGCTCGTCTATCATGCGCAGCGTTCTATCAATAAAGATCGCTCTGCGCATGACCGACGAGTGATTGTGTATGCAATGATCCAAGCGGCAAATTTGGTTTCCTCTGTCCCTCTGCCCCTCTGCCCCCCTGCCCCTCTGTAAGTCCGCCATCCGACTTAACCCTCAGCAATCCCCTTGAAACCGGGTCTGGTAAGAAATTGCCCCAGCCCGTTGCGGCGAAGCCACGCGGGGTTGTAAACCGTTTCTGCGTACGGCCCACCTCCGTCGGGCAGGATGGCCACGATATTTCCGGAACTCGGCAGTACGTGGGGTCGCCAGGTGGCGAGTTGCTCGAATGCCGACAAAACCGCGCCACTCGATGGCCCGAGGTCGAGGCCATACGTATTACGAATCCGATGACACATCTCAACGGCAGCCTCGTCATCGACGAAAATCCAGCGGTCAAGATCAGGCTTGACTTGCGCCGCCAGCCGCGTATCGCGACCGTTCCCATAACCCGACAACCGTCGCCGGGCACCATGCCTGGGGGCGCGGGCCAGACAGGATCCATCGGCATCGACGGCAAAGATCAGGAAATTCAGACCAAACCGTTCGCGAAAATGATAAGTCGCGTTCGCCAGGCCACCCGTCCCGACTGCCACAAAAACGGCCGCGATCTCGTGCATTTGATGCATCAGTTCCGGTAGCAACAGATACTCGTACCCCAGGGGAATACGCGGATCACTGTACTGGTCGACATAAATGAGTCGCGGGTCGTCATGCAACAGGGCGTTGATCCATTCAAGTCGCGCACGAACGTGCGAACCCGTTTCATCGGGCGAGTTGATCACTTTGACCTCGACATGATCGTAGTCACGAAATCGCGCAGTCAACTTTTTCGGGGACAGCACATCCGTCACGATCTGTACTTCGACATTGCTGTCTCGCGTATGCGTCGCGATGCTGTGTCCAAAGTTGCCGGAACTGGGAACGATCAATCGTTCGCGCCGGCGTCCCCCGATGCGTCCCTGTCGACGCAGGCTGTCAATCAGGAACTGTCCTGCATAGTCCTTGTGGCTGCCACTCGCCGTTTGCTGTTCCAGCCGAGCGTAGATCTTGCGGTCGGCAAGCGTCAGGTCCACGATCGGAATTTCTGCGGGGCTCTTGCCCGGTGTGATGATCGTTCGGTTCATGAAATGATCCTTTCCTTTGAGAATTTTCACTCGACGTTTTCCTACAGAATTCGCTGACCGCGAAACTGACCGCGAAACTGACCGCGAAACTGACCCGAAACTGACCGGGGACTGACACGGGGATCGTGGGTTGTTCCGCTGCCTCACTTGAAAAAGTCGCAACCACACGACAAAACGACGACGGTTTCTTCCCACACCATCGCTACGGCCTAATCGCAGCAGCTTGCGACCCATCGAGACTTTCACCAGCCCACCCCGCGATCCGAACGAGGGGCTCGTCAACCCGCCGCTACGAATCTCGCCGGACCACCCGACTGTTCAAAATCGCGTAGTGTTTCGACCAGCCGCAATGCCCCTGACAACGGCATGCCGTTGTAGAAGCTCGCCCTGAGCCCTCCGACGGATCGGTGCCCTTGCAGATTCGTCAGCCCGCGAGATTCGGCAAAATTCACAAAGGCCTGATCGAAGTCCTTGCGCCCAGTCGTAAAGGTGACACTCACGATCGACCGGCAGTGGGCAGGAGCCCTACCACGGAACAGACGGCTGGAATCGAGAAAGTCATAAACGAGTCCCGACTTCTTCCTGTTCTGCTGATCCATCCCGCCAAGACCACCCTGATCCGCGATCCATTTCAGCATTCGGTTCATGACCAGGACCGAAAAGACCGGCGGTGTGTTGTATCGAGACCGCGCTGCGGCGTGCGTACCGTACCGCAAGATTTTCGGAAGATCACGTACTTTTCGTGAGATCAGTTCGCGCTGAATCAGGACGAGACTGACTCCGGACGTGCCGAGATTCTTTTGTCCACTGGCATAGACAATTCCGTAGCGCCGGATGTCCAACGGTCGCGAAAACAGGTCACTGCAGGCGTCACAGACAAGTGGCACTCCCGAAACGGCGGGGGGCTCGGCAAATTGTGTCCCCAAGGTGGTCTCATTCGACGTGTAATGCAAATAGACAGAGTTCGGGGTGAGGCGATGGTGAATATTTCCGGGTGGCAGGCGAAAGATCGAAGATCGCTCGCAGGGTATGACGTTGACGCTCCCGACAGACCGAGCCTCGTCAATCGCCAATTGAGACCACGGGCCCGAATCGATGTAGTCCGCGACCAGACCCGGCCCTAACAGGTTGAGTGGCACCATGGCAAATTGTAAAGAGGCGCCTCCGGTGAGCAAAAGAACCTCGTAGTCGTCGGGGATCTTTCCGATCTGTCGTACGAGATTCTCTGTCTCGTCGAACAGGTCCTGAATCTGAGGGGTGCGATGCGATTGCTCCAGGATGCCAACACCGCTCGTTCCATCGCCGAGAATCTGGTCTCGAGCACTTTCCACAACCGAGTCTGGCAACATGGCCGGGCCCGGTGCATAGTTGATCACTCGTTTCGACATCAGGCTTGCTCCTTTTCAAAAGGCTGGTCGGGGCAACCCCCGCGACCAGCGCGTGTTTTTTGTGATACCCTGCGTCGTGATACCCTGAACCTTAAAGAATCCGCGTGCTGAAAGGTTCCGGTGCTGATGAGAGGTCACGTAAATAGCCCAGCATCCGGTCGTATTGCGCGACCGCACCACGAATGGCCAGTTGACAGCCCCACAAGATCTGGGTGCATTCGTCCGGAGTCAGCTGGGGGACCTGGTGCGTCAGGCCGAGGATCAGTTCGTCGGTGTGCGTGGGATCCAGGGTAATATGTGCCGTAAAGTAGATGTCGTTGTCGTCCCGTCGCAGGCCAACGCGATCCATCCCCTGCAAAATCGGGGCGAAGTGCTGTGGGACCCACGATTCTGTGATGATGAAGTGCCCGTAGGCGGCCCGCTTGTATCCCGGTCGGGTTAGCAGCATCGCAAAGACGTTGGAGGTCAGGCCGGCGAACCAGGGGCGAGCCTCAGCAGTCTGTGGAACAAGGGGGACAGACACCTTGCACTGCGTATCATTCAAGTGGCTTTTTGCTTTCGGTCGCACCCAGTCCCCGTTTTTCAACGGGCTGTTCGATCGATAGGCGAGCAACGCATCCCAGGCTGCCAATGACTCCAGCAGGATGCGCAGCCAGTACGTGTGAAAGTGCTGCTGCTTCCCTCGGCCACATTCATCAAACAGATTGACGGCAGCGGCCTCTTTCATGACACCCTGTTGCCCGGCGACCAGCAACGCCACCTCATCATCAACGATCTCGTTGCGGATGACATCGTTGAGCAGAAATCGGCGCACCGCATCGTACGAGGCTTGTTCCTCCAAAAAGCGAAACAGCGGGTGATCAATTCCGGGATTGTCGGCGACCAGCGATTGCAGGGCGGCAACGAGTTCCTCTTGGGAATGAACGCATGGAACAGCGGGTACACCCAGAAATTCCACCAACTCACGCTCCAACACAATTTTCGCCTGTTCGAGCGAAATTTCGAGGTCATCATCGGTCTGCAGGAAACAGGGGGAATCCGCATAACCAAAGCGATAGGCATAGAGGAAACCGAGAACACCATTGACCAGCTGGGCAAGGTTTTCGGGTGTGTGCCTGAGTGTGTCGAGCATCCTTCGCTGTTCATCGACAGATAATCCCAGGAAGGAGGTCAGCCCCGCAGGGGGCTTTTCAAACATCGGAACGTAGGGCCAGGGACGGTCTTGAAGTGGGGGCGAGCTGGTTTCGAATTGTCGCATGATCGTGCTTTCGAGTTGAGCAGCGGAATCGAGACATCGCCAGGAGATTCCTGGCGTTCCGGTCAGCACCGATCCCATCGCATCCAGGCGACGGGATCAGTGGGACTCAACAGCAACAGTCGCAGTCGATTCCGTAAACGACGAAGTCCGAAGCACCGATGCCGCAAAAATTCCGAAACGGACGCTGCGTGACTGCGCAACCAGGAATCAGGAATCAGGGTGTGATTGCTCCCGCCAGAAAACCGAGATAGATTGAGAACCGGTCTGAGGGTCTCGCAGAAGATTCACTGACGTATCACAGATCACCGGCTGACCCTGGGTCGGTCTGTATTGAATGTGCGCCTGCGAAGTCAGACTCGGGGAGATGTTTTGGGCTATGACGAACAACAGTCGCGGCAACCCGCTTTCCTCGTCCGATCGAGATGCGTTATTCGGCATCGTTCGCAAACAGATCGAGTGGCACCAGTTGGCGCTGACCAGCCTGAATTCCGGTTGTTCGTTTGCGGAACGGTTCCTTCAAGGACAAACTGGGTCAAGGGAGTTTCGGAAGCGTGTTTCGGGCGACCGACAAGAACCCAGCCGCCGACGAAAGCCAAACGGGTGGCGAGATCGCATTGAAGTTGATGCGGATGCAGCCCGATGAAGAATCACAAGAGATCATCGAACAGTCTAAAATCCGCGACGAATGGTATGAACGACAGCGACGACTGCTCGACAACTGGATCACCGAAATCCGCCGCAACAAGCAGATGGGGAACATGCGAGGCTGTGTCCCGATTCGGGCGGCGTCTGTTCCCGATTCAACCGAGTTGAAGGAGGTGCTGAACCACGTCCAGCAACAGCCAATCTGGTTCGCGATGCCGGTTTACCGGCAGACACTCGAAGACTACATGACGACCCACGGCAAAGATGGCAAGCTGGGTGAATTCGCCGCGAGAAAGATCATGGTATCGGTGGCCGAGACGCTGCAGCAGATCCACAATTTCAAGCCTCAATCGGAACAGGACAGGGAACTGGTACACCGAGACCTGAAACCCGCGAACATTCTGCTGGACGAGCGGGGAAATCCGTTCGTCGCCGATTTTGGCCTAGCGTCGGGACGCCACGAGCAAAGGTTTCAGCGGAACCCGTTCAGGGGAACGCCGTCATACATGTCGCCGGAACAGTACGCGGGTCAAGAAGCGACCCAGCAGACGGACATTTTCGCCTGGGGTGTGATTTTCTATCAGCTGCTTTCCGGGCGGCTTCCCTTCACGAGCCCCAACCTCGCGGAACTCGCCAAGCGAATCACCAGTGGCACTCCCCCCGAGGATCTGTCTAACCAGCCGGATCTTCCGGAGTATCTGCCGCGAGTGGTGATGCGGTGTCTCGCCAAACAGGTTGATCGTGACGGCGGACGATTCGGCAGCTTTCGGGAAGTCTTAGGCGCAATGTGGGATGGTGAGCATCCGCCTCGTCGCCCCCCGTTGAATCCGCTCAAGCAACACCATGGTGATAAAGCCACGACGAATACCGGGATTTCGGACCTGAAATACGACAATCAATGGCTCGAATACGTCCCTCGTCGACTCGTCCGGTCGCTGCTGCGTGGATTTATCGACGACGAAGCCCCGTTTCTGTGGTGGGGGATGATTGGTGAGGGAGGGGTTGGTAAGTCGCGTGAGGCATTTGAGTTGGCGTTGGAGTTAACCAACGAGAGTTGGGATGCGGGATTTTTCGATGAGCCGACGATGGACAACTGGCTGAATGAGGGGTGTCGAGGGTGGCGTCCCCATCGACCGACCCTGATCCTGGTCGATTATGCGGCGGGCCATGCACCGACGTTGCTGCGTGGACTCAAGCATCTTAACGAAAGACTCCCACAGAGTACGCACCTCCGTAAAGTCCGATTACTTCTGCTGGACCGACCGGGACGGATTTACCCTGCGGTATCAGAACTGATTTCTTCGGATGAGAATGATGTCGTCCGCGATGTCCACCAATCGCTCTACCCGCACCCCCACAAACCCGCCGATGAACCGAGATCCGATTTGGAATCACGGCTCAGCTCCGGTTTGGCAAAACCGCTGGTGCGGGATCAAGAATTACTACGAATCCTGCCGTTTCAACAAGAGGATTGGCGTGCGGTGTTGATCCGGGCGATCGAGCAGGCAGGTGGTGCCCGCGCGCTAGTTCCCGTGATCGAAGACGGGAATGGTGGGACCGTGTGGATCGCCTGACGGATGGCGGACGCCCCCTGTTCCTGCAGGTGCTGGGCCTCTGTCTGGCGCGCAATCCGGAGCTGGTGAGCGGTTTGAGTGCCTCGGACGGACTCAACACGTTGCTGGACGAAATGCTGGCGCACGAGTCGGAGAATCGCTGGCCCGACCTGTTTCCCAGAGAACTCGGGGCCACGCGCGAGGCGATCCGCAAGACCGCCGCTTATCAACACGTATTGCATGGTGCGGCATTTACCACGCTCGCCCGAGGTCTGAATCTTTCCAAATACGCGGAAACCGTGGAGCAAATCGCAGGGGGTTCCCCGGAATACTTGGACGAGGTGCTCCCCCGGTTGCTCCGTATCAAAGCTCGCGCGGGTGACGGAAATGAATCCTATGTCGATCTTCCCCCCTTAGAGCCGGATTTGATCGGTGAACGACTCCTGCTGCGACTCATCGGGCGAGAGCAGCGTGGTACAAAACTGTTTGGAAACTCCGCGATCAGACCTGCGATTGATCCGCAGGTCTGGATTCGAAGCGCCCTGAATGTCAACCCGGCAGGCACGTTGCAAACGGTCCAGCTTTTGGCTCAGGATTTCCCACTGGAACCCGGTACGATGGAGTGGGTGGCTGGCGTCATGGCCGTTTTAAAACAGCACTCGTTAACCTCCGACAGCGTGGAAGTGGAACTGGCTGCAATCTGCCAGTTGCTCGATATCTTTATCACGTTGGCCATCACGTTGGCCGAAGGAGGTTGCGCGCACGTAACGGAGGAACTCTGGACTGGGACCGATCAGGAAAATGGAGCCAGTTTCGGTCATATAGACGGCACCAAGTGGACTTTGGCGGGGCTGGGCTCTGTGTCATTCCGTGCGGGAGCTTGCTCGTCACGTGGTTTATTGAAAGCGCGGAGTGATGGATTTGGTCGGTGATTTGGGGTGACGCAGTTCGTTGCATCGCCGAGGGAAGAGTCCCGATGTTTCGGGAATTCACGCTGCGGAGTTGGTCGTGAGGTACGGGACCACCGCCGATTGGATGTCACGGTTAGCCGAGAGCCGCGGCAAGATGTCGAGATTGTCCGAACAACTCCCGGGGAATTGGGGAGGTCGGCGGATCATGATCAGAGCCTGGGGCTGCTGGGAACGCGCAGACGAAAGAACCGGCCGCTGGAACCTCTTTGGTGTGCGGAGAAGTTCCAGGGTGGACTGGGTATCCGATACGGATCACGGCAGGCGGACTCGAAGGCGTGGAATGTCAC
>JBIKZJ010000569.1:0-3500 GCA_044354755.1 Schlesneria sp.
GCCGGCAGTGATCCGTACCTGTCGTTCCAGCGAGACTGCTTTTTTGCCACGCACGACCGGTAAGCCAGCCGCGACGCAAGCCATGGTCCCCCCTTCGATGTTCACCACATTGGTAAACCCCGCCCGTTGGAATTTTTCACAAGCCTGCTGGCCCCGCCCCCCCGAGCGGCACACAAGATACAGCGGCTCGGCAGCCAACCCATTCCGTGATTGCATCAGGGCGGCAGGGTCCAGCTGATCCAGCGGAACATTCCTGGCAACTTCCAGATGCACCTCACGGAACTCGACCGGTGTCCGAACATCGATCACATCAATCGATTTCCCTCCTTGGCAAAGGCTGGCAAACTCTTGTGGTTTAATCATCGTCGTACTCATGATGTTCATTTTCGTAAATGAGATTGTGAATGGGGTTATGGAAAATTCAGCTTAGGCTATTTCCGTGACGCCTGGTTTTTAACGAGTTAACAAGAAACCGGGCCGACAAAAAACTCGGTAGTGAATTTCTCGGTAGGAGTTTAAGTCAGCAACTCTCATGCCTATCCAAAACGAGCTTCAATACAGGCCATGAAATGGGTCAGATGGGTTTCAACCACTTGATAATAGGCATTTCGTCCCTCTTTCTGGTTGGTCAGAAAACCACACCGCTGCATCAATCGGAGATGTTCCGAGGCCATATGGCTGGGAATTTCGCACGCTTGGGCCAGTTCACCCACCGTGTATCGATCCCGCAGGAGCATCTGAATCATCCGCAGACGATGCGGATGCGCCAGGATCTTCAGGCACTCCGCCGCTTGGCCCAACGCCTCAAGTGAAGTGAGCGGCCGTGTTTCGGTGATGTCTTCGGCTTTGGCATTCATGGTCAGCTCCCCTACACACCATTTATATCGGAATGTTCCGACATGTCAATCAGTTTTTTTGGCGGAATTGCGGGGGCTGGTAAAAAATGGTGGGGCTTCTCGTCAGTGGCCAAGTATGATTTTTGCGAGTGTGACGGGAATGATCAGGCCCAAATGATGGCCAATTTCGCTTACTCTCCTATAAACATGAATTGAATTGTTGATTAAAATTGAGGAGTCATCGCGCCGGACAATCGTTTGTCAGGTGGGTCAAGTCTCAGGAGAATTTCATGTTGCGATTAATTTGGACTGTTGCCGGGATCTTCATTCCTCTCGCGGGGTTTGCGGCCGATTTTCCTCAGTTTCGCGGCGAGAATGGGTCGGGGGTCGCGGCCGAGACCTCGATTCCCAGCAAGTGGTCGACCACCGAAAATGTCGCGTGGAAAGTCCCTGTCCCTGGAGCTGGCTGGTCGCAACCGATTTTGATTGGCGATCGCCTGTATCTCACCACGGCGGTCTCGGATAAGAATCTCAAACCGAAAGATTTTTCGAGTGGGGTAAAAACTCCGCAGAGCATGGGACTCGGTGGGTTAACCAAAGCCCCCAACACCACCATTCAGTGGCAGGTTCATTGCTATCATCCCCTCACTGGCGAGCGTTTATGGGCCGAAACGCTGACCGAGGGAAAGCCTAAGTATCCCATTCACCCGTCCAACACCTACGCGACCGAATCGCCCGTCGCCAATGCTGACGGAATTTATGTTTTCTTCGGTGCCACCGGGACGGTCGCGGCCTTGAACGACAAGGGCCAACTCCTGTGGCGACAGGAGCTTGGAGCCTTTTCCACAAATAATGGGTTTGGGACGGGGAGTTCTCTGGCGATTCATCAGGACAAAGTTTTCGTCCAGCACTTCACCAACGGCAGCGGGATTCTGGCCGCGTTTGACACTCGATCGGGGAATCCGATTTGGCGAGTTGATCGAGCCAAGAATGACAGCTCGTGGAGCTCACCCATCCTCTGGAATAATGAGCTCCGCCTCGAACTCCTCTCGTCGGGAAACGATCTGATCTGCAGCTATGATCCTGACAGTGGTCGCGAGCTTTGGCGATTGAGCAACGTGAAATCCCCGACCGCCTGTTCGATCGCTGCGGACCGTCGGCAAATTTATTTTGGTGGCTCGGACCCGTTCTCGACCGGCCCGTTGTTCGCCATGCGTGCGGGTGCCACCGGTGACATTTCGCCGAAAAAGAAAAACGACACCTTCGATACCTGTACCTGGCAAGAAAGCAAAGGGGGCCCTGGAATGCCCTCACCCGTCTCTTCCGGCGACTACCTGTATGTCGTGGACAAAAATATCCTGAAATGCTACGAAGCCCAGACCGGAAAGCGTCTTTATCAAAGTCGCGTTCCTACCCTCACGATGGTCGCGGCATCGCCGATTGTCATCGGTGATAAACTGCTGATTCTCGACGAAGCGGGAAATGCCGCGCTGGTGAAAGTGGGGCCTGAATTCGAAGTGATTGGTGGAGGAAAACTCGACGATGTCTTCTGGTCCACGCCAGTCGTCGGCGACGGAGCACTCTACTTTCGTGGTGCCGACGCCCTTTACTGTGTGAGAACGAGTCCTCAATAAAACACCTCAGAGTTCCAAGGGAACATGATGGGGACACTGTCGTTGTTGGAAACCGCTGGGTGACTTTGCGGGAATGATCGGAATCGCTGGGTTTTGATCACGTTGGATTTACTGCGGTCGTAGTCAGATGATCGTAGTCAGGTGAAGAGAATCGTGTTACGCTCCCTCCTCGGTTTCAAACAGGGAAGCGGTGCTCATGGCGACTGATGAAGCAATCCTTTTACTCGGTGTTCGACAAGGAAACGAAAGTGCCTGGGAGCAGCTGATTGCGCTCTACCAAGGCCGTTTACTGGCGTTTGCCACGAGTCGCCTGCAGGACCCTGTCGCTGCGGAAGACTTAGTCCAAGAGGCCTTTCTTGGGTTTCTGGTCTCGTTACCCAACTATGACGAGACGACTCCGCTGGAAACATTTCTGTTCGCCATCACCGCTCATAAACTGACCGATGCGCTGCGCCGGGCGGGCCGACGACCGCTTCTTTCGTTAATTCCCAATGGGGAATCTGCAACAGGAAATGAACCGGCTGGTCCGAGTCGCAAGGCTTCGAGTCTGGCTCGTAGCGGCGAGCAACGAGTGGCCCAGCAGCAACTCCTGAGTCAATGTCTGCGCGGGCTGATCCAGTCGTGGCTCAGCCGGGGTGAGTTCGAGCGGCTCGAATGCGTGGAATTGCTATTCGTGCTGGGATATTCGAATCGTGAGGTCGCTCTCAAATTGCGACTTTCTGAACAAGCGGTTGCGAACCATAAAGACTTTGTCATTCGTAAGCTGAAGGGGGCCGCAGCGGCCGCCAAAATGCAAGACCCTGATTTGCACGAATGGAGACTCGATTGAGTCTTGCCAATGGCAACCAATCAGGACTGAGTTTCGTCTGATTTTTTCATAGTCAATTTTCCGCAGGGTTTTTTGGTTCAACGACAAACCGAGTGCGCGGTTGGGAAAATTCAGTTTTCAGTTTTCATTTTTCAGTTTTCAGTTTTCAGTTTTCAGTTTTCAGGGTGCAGGGTGCAGGGTGCAGGGTGCAGTTTTCAGGGT
>JBIKZJ010000676.1:0-3498 GCA_044354755.1 Schlesneria sp.
GGTCGTTGACATCACTGCTCCGATTGAGGCTCTTTCTGGACAGGCGATGCAGGTGAGCTGGACGCTCAAGAATCAGGGAACAGCAGACGCCACGGGTACCTGGAACGACTATGTGCACCTCTCCGACGACACGGTCATCGGAGATGGCGATGACCAGTTCTTCGGCGCGTTTACGTTCACCGGCACAATCCGCCCCGGCGAGACCGTCACGCGGATTCAGTCGCTCACACTTCCCATCACGATGCAGGGAAATCGCTGGGTTGTCGTTCGAACGGACCGCAACAATCACGTCTATGAGCATACGAACGAAGGGAATAATTCCTCGATCGACGATCAGGCGGTCAATGTGAAGCTGTCGCCATTCCCGAACCTGATCGTGACAAGCGTCACCGCTCCAGCAACCGCGTTCTCGAGTCAGCAAACGGTCGTTGAATGGGTCGAAACTAACATCGGCACAGGGGCGACAAATGCCTCAATCTGGTACGACCTGGTCTACCTGTCGACCGACGACGTTCTTGACGACCAAGACCTCTTCATGGGCCACAGCCGCAACAGCAGTTACCTCAATGTGGGGGAAAGTTACGCCAATAGTTTGACCGTCACAATGCCACGCGGGATCGATGGCCAGTACCGCTTCATTGTCGTGGCAGACGGCTATGACAATGTCTTTGAGTATCTTGACGAAGGGGATAACTCACGTGTCGGTGCCGTGACGAACGTACAATTGACCCCTCCGCCCGACCTGCAAGTCACCAACGTGAATGCACCATCGCAAGCCTTTTCTGGTCAACCGGTCAACTTGTCCTGGACGATTGACAACCTGGGTCCGGGAAAAACGCTGGAGACATTCTGGACCGACTCTGTTTATATGTCGGAAGATCAAGTGCTCGACGGAGGCGATCGGCTCCTGGGCTCGCTCGGACGAAACGGCAAATTGGAATCCGGAGTCGGCTATACAACCCCAAGCACCCCGTTCAACCTGCCGATTGGAGTTTTCGGAGATTTTTATATCTTCGTGCGGACGGATACTTACAATCAGGTCTTCGAGCATGCGTTCGAGACCAACAACATCGGATTCGATGCGATACCGCTACGTATTAACCTCACCCCCCCGCCCGATCTGGTCGTCAGCAGCGTGATTGCACCGGATAATGCCCTGGCAAATCATATCCTTACGGTTACTTATCAGGTGGCCAATGAGGGAGCCTCGGTCACCCCGAATCCCTCCTGGTTGGATCGGTTGTACTTGTCGACAGATCCCGTGCTGAGTCTCGATACCGATCTTGCTTTGGGGACCATGACGCACTACGGCGTGTTGGAGCCCGGCGAAGAATATCAAGGAATCATTCAGGCTCAATTGCCCGTCAGTATCAGTGGTACTTATTACGCGATTGTCGTGAGTGACTACAACTCTCAAGTCTTCGAACTCGACCGAACAAACAATGTCCTTGCTGATGTCGGGCCAATCCAGATTGATTTCCGACCTCCTGATCTGGTGGTGGATTCGTTTACCGCGCCGACGGTGGCAGCAGCAGGTTCCACCGTGCTGGTCAACTACGTTGTTCACAACGTCGGGATCGGGGATACCGTGGCGACGTCGTGGAGTGACTATGTGATCCTGTCGAGCGATTCCATCCGGGGTAACAACGATGATCTTTTGTTGCTCGAATCACCCCACAACGGTCTCGTGAATTCCGGTGGAACCTATTCGGGAACAAACGTCCTGGTTCCAATTCCGCTCGCGGTCGCTTCCGGCAATTATCAGTTGTTCTTTGTCACCGACGCCCGTGACCAAGTGTTCGAGAGTCTGGGAAATGGCAATAACACTTCACCTCCGCTTCCGATTTCCATCAATCAGCTGACGGCCGACCTGCAAGTAAAAACCATTAACAATCCGCCAGCGACCTTGCAGTCGGGCGATCCATTGACAGTTTCGTGGACCGTACAGAATTTCGGGATCGCGGCTGCAAACGCTACCTATTGGAATGATCACGTTTATCTCTCGGCAGATGGTGACCTCGGGGATGGGGACGATATCTATCTTGGCTCCGTACAGCGGAATAATGTGTTGGCCGCCAATGCGTCGTATGACGCCTCGCGCACATTTACGCTCCCTTCCGACCTGCAGGGGGTCTACCATGTGATCGTGCATACCGATGCGGAAGACCGGGTGGTGGAAGGAGCGTCCGAAGGAAATAACACCGCCGTCGCATTGCAGACGGTCAATATTAGCCTGCGGCCGGCGCCCGACCTGCAGGTGACGAGCGTTGACGCTGCGGCGACCGCATTCGCCGGTCAGCAGTTTAATGTCACGTGGACCGTGAAGAACTTCGGCCCCGGCGTGGCGAATGGAACTTGGCATGATTCATTCTACTTGTCGTTGGATCAGATTCTCGACAATGGCGATACGTATGTGGGTTACAAGATTCGTCCTGAGAATTTGACGCTGAATTCCAGTTATACACAAACCGCTTCCCTAGGCATTCCGAAAGGACTGGCCGGTACGTTTTATGTGTTTGTTCGTACGGATGCCGGCAACGCAATTGATGAGCGAGGTCAGGAGCTCAATAATACCGGGTACGACGGTCTGTCGATGCAGGTGACCCTGCTCCCCCCAGCCGATCTGGTCGTCGGAACGATCGACGTTCCGATCAATGGCGTCCCTGGCCGTAACATCACCATTGACTACACCGTGCTGAATCAGGGAACAAATGCTGCACAAGGGTTCTGGACCGACGCGCTGTATTTCTCTATGGATGACCAATGGGATGTCAATGACCTTTTAATTGGCCGCGTAAATGTTCAGGCTAACGTACCAGGCGGTTCCAGCTACAGCCGCTCGCTGACCGCTCCCGCTCCAGGTGTGAATCCAGGTCTGTATCACGTCATCGTGCGCAGTGACATTCTGAATTACCTGCCAGAGCTGAGTGATGCCAACAACCTCAAGGCGTCGCTGGACCGAGTTGACATGGATGCCGAAGTACTTGTCCTCGGCGTTCCCAATCAAAACAATCTGCCCAGTGGATCGTCTGCATTCTATAAACTTCAGGTTTCCGCGGGCGAAACGGTCCGGTTTGTCCTCGACAGCGTTTCCACGGATGCCGACACCGAACTGTATGTCCGATATGGTGCAATGCCCTCGCGGACCACATTCGACTTTGCCGCGAATGAACCCTTTCTGGCTGACCAGACGCTGACAATTCCCGCCGATCAAGCGGGTACCTATTTCGTCTTGGCCTATCGCCGCTCGGTCAGCGGATCGGCGGATTATAGCTTAACGGCAAATCTGGTACCTTTCTCGATCTCGAATGTGACGGCTGGCGAGGTGGGCAATCTCGGACCCGTGACCGTCAAGATTGACGGTGCTCGTTTCAATGCTAGTACGGAGTTCGAACTTGTTGGCCCAACTGGCGAAGTTCTATTAGCGCAACAATCTGGTGTGGATAATACGACCAGAGCCTACGCAACCTTCAATTTGGCCTTTCAAACAACGGGTCA
>JBIKZJ010000191.1:0-11529 GCA_044354755.1 Schlesneria sp.
CGGTGGGTAACCCAAGTCGACCAGAATCGATTCACAAATTCCGTCCCCATCGGTGTCCACATCGAGATTCAGCTTCAATGGGTTTGCTGTCCCCTCGGTCCAGACTCCCAGTTGCCCATTGGTCGGCAGTCCCGAGGCATCCAATGGCTGGAAGGAAAAGGGACTCGTTAAACCGAGTCGTGTCGCATCCTGTTGAGTTTGCACGTATCGACTCATATTGGTCGAGTTGCCGCTGATCGGATCGATATAGACATGATCGGGATGCGGACGGAAACTCTTCGTTGCGGGGACCTGATTGCTGTTATCGTACCAGTTTGCAATCGTCGCCCCCCCGTTTCGCAGGTATTGAGGTCGCATCAGGGTGGGGATAAAGACGCGATACGGAACATTCGAGCCATCGATCGCAGCCCCATCATAAGAGAGCAGCATACTATTGATATCAGGAGAACTATAGTCGGCATCGGGAGCGGGGAGCGTGGCCAGGGATTTGCCAGCGCCCCAAAGATTTCCATTATTCGCGACCGGCGAATCAACCGTGTTAAAAAATAACGGATTGTCAGCGGACCCGTTGAAATCCATATCGACAATTGGATTTCCGCTGGCGTCAACGGCCACGTTAATCCCTTCGCCATTGAAAGGAATCCCATCGCGGCCGAGCATACCGGGGACCAGCGAATGTCGCCCACCCCAGAGCATGCTGTTCACGGTGGTGTCATCAGGGCCCAGAATCAGTTGCCGCAGTGGCCATTCGAAGATCGCATCCGAGGGGGCAATCGTCTCGGTATTCCGTGCCTCGTTGGCAAAGTATTCCGCCGCAGCGCGCTCTTGGGCTGCAAACGTATAAAAGGTAAAACCGAGCAGTGCCAAGAGCCCGAGGAGAGCGAGGACCACCAGCAGTGTTGAACCACGCCGCTCTGCTTGGGAAGGCCGAAGCGATCGTTTTGGGGATACTTTTTTCATGGCAAACCTCGGTGTTCGGCGGTATCGATCACAGCCTGCTCGTCAAACATAAATAGCAAAGGGGCCGCTTCAGCGGATCAATTGGGATCGATGAGCGATTGAACGATGGTGACCTGACGAATCTGATCACTGGAAATGTCGCGGTAATTAATGGTGATCTGCACCGAATTCACTTGAGTTGTGAAAGGGGGATTCGGATAACGATTGTTTGGCGAACCGGGTTGAATGATCTCGGCTTCGGGATGCCAAGTGTCATATCGATATTTGTTCGACGGTGAATAAACCCCATTCTGACATTTGTTGTTCGCCAAATCGGTGGTGGAAAAATAAAAGGAACCGGTCGGGTAGCTCCGATCGCCAAGATCGACAAATAGTCCCAGCAACGGGTCCCAGACTTTTACGTCAAAACTTAAAACATTTGTCATCAGGATGTCGGCCCCACGACGCAGCAGCGGGTTGGTCGTAAATTCGGAAACCGCATTGTTGGTGTCCAGGTTGAGGGTCGTCCTCATGGAAACTGGGCTGTTATCCAGGGTCGGGTTTGCGGAGTTAATCGACATCGTTCCCGGAAAGCCAAAGGCACTTTGCGAACATTCTGACATGGTAAAACGCCCGATAAATCCCGTGTCATCATAATTTCCGAGTTGTCCGTCGGCGCCGGGGGCTGCGAATTCCCGAGGAACCCCTGTCCAGGGGTCATGTCCAAATCGGAATTGGGGAATACCCAAGCTGATGGTGCGGAACTGATCTTGGATCTGTAAAGGTGCAGGAAGCGGCAGCGGCAAGCTGAATGCCACCTCTTCTGGTGCATTGGCGTCATTATTCAGGGATTGACTGACAGTATGAAACCGAGGTCCCTTACCGACAAGATCGGTCCCGGTGGAATTGCCAGGACTGTAGTTACCCCGATTATAAAATGCCGAATAGTCAAAATCTCGCCAGAACGAACCGTTGGATGGTGCGTAATCGCCGACCAGAATCGGTGATCCGGTCTCCAGATGGGGTTGAGCTCCCGAGGTATCGGCATCGCGGATTAACAGTACACGTCGATAGAGATTGCCACCACGCAAATAGTAGGCGATCTCGGCGGCCGAGGATTGGCCGATGAGATTTCCAGGAAGTCCATCGTCCAATTCCGGCTGAAACTCGGAAAGGTAAAGGGTTCCGAGCGTCGCCATTTGAGCGATGGGGCGGTCCAACAAAAATTGGGTATTCCCCCCCACCACGCTCACATTATCGACCAGATACCGTCCGTCATTCGATAGCCCATTTGCACCTTGGCTCCCCGAGACCCAGATGTGCCGCCCCGCTGCGGTTCCCGTCGAAAAGAAGGCCGAATAATCGCCACCGACTGTAAACGTCGGCCCACTCACATCCAAAGCCGTGATCGCAGGTGAAAGAAAAGAGAATGGAACTGCCAAACCCAGGTAGGGGGTTGTGTCGGTACTTTGTGAACGGTTGCTGACACGCGTCGTAAACTGCAAAACATCATCGGTATCATCACTGGGATCATTTTCCGCGTAGTACCAATAGCCAGCACGTCGCAGTAATAATCCGCCAAGTTGACGGGTGTCTTGATTGCTGGTGAAGGGGATCACATCGCGGAACGAACGTTTATCGAGATCGGCACGCACGATCGTATTCAATAGCCGAGCCCGTTGATCGTTTTCCGAAAGACCGCGCTGTTTGGAAAGCGAACTGGTGGCAATCTGAAAGATTTCCGCAAACATGGTCATGATCAGCAGGACGAGGGCCACGGCAATCATCATTTCCACCAGCGTAAACGCTCGGTCGGACGACTGAGCGTGCAAACGGACCACGGAACGCGGTGTCCGGCGGCGGCTCAGTTCGCTTCGACGTGGTTGGTGGGAACGTTTCATGGCTTTCATCTTCTTGCAAAGCGAGTTGACGCGATTCGTGGCTCAGTTCAAACACCCGTTCAGTAGTGCGGGTCACAGGTCCTGAAACATCATTGAGATCCCGAAAAGGAGCCCAGTTCGAAGACCTGGGTAATTCCTTTTATCGCCACAAAGTTAACAGAGCCATTAGTGGGGAGATCAATCAAATCATGATCGAGCAGAATCAAGCTGTTATTGGTGTTGATGTTGACGACCCGATACCAACGGGCCTGACTGGTCTCGAGCAAGTAGGATCCCTTTTTCAAATAGGGGGGCAATGAACCGGTATAGCTGACCGTTCGCAAATCATCCGATCCCGGCCAGTCGTCTTCACCGGAGATGGTATTCGTGGTGAAATTATCAAGCCGCCCATCCAGGTTGTCGTCAACGCCTGCAAGACCCGGCTGACGATCAAACCCTCCAGACCCTGATGCTGTCGGCTGAATCGTTGTGATCAAGACTTCATCGGCAACTTTGAACGAGCGATTAAAAAAGACGACCAGATCCGCCTCCGCCTTCCACGAAATCAGATCACTCGTCAGTGGCCGCTTCCGGACGGTCAGCATCCAGGTATATCGGTTATCGCGCACTTCGACACGGCAGCGCGCGGGCATGAAGTTCGCGGGCAAATCATTTTCATACGATCCATTGGGGTCGGCCCAACTCAATTGATTTCCGTTCAGTACCTGCCGGATCGTCCTGCGAAAGGCGTAACGTCCCGTCGCATCCAAGACCACCATTCGATAGAGAGGATTGCTTGATCCTGCAGCGGATAATGTCCGTGGTGTAATGTCCGCAAAATTGTCCGCTGACGACGCCAATGCCAACTGGTGTGATCCCGAAGTATATCCCCCAATAATGCTATCTTGTCGCACCAGCGACCAGCTGTCGGGAAGCATCGCCAGACCTTCCGCAAACTGCTGATTCGAAGCGCCTGAAGTGCTTCCGGCGACGCGTTTGACGCCACCTCCCTGCTGCCCACCCATCGTGGTCGGCAGATTGTATCTGGACTGATTTGTGCTCGAATCAATCACCGTTCCGAACGGGTCAAGCATGGCCGTGGTCGGAGGATTGATCGGATTAAGGCTTTGGTTATTGGGGATGGGAACCACTCGGTTGCTCAAGAGGCTCGTATCATAAGTCAGTCTCGCCTTGGCATTTTTCGAGAGCAGCGCCGAATTCGTCAATTGAGAGGCCTGGATTGATCGTAAAACCGACGCCGGGAATAACGTTGCCAACGAAACGACACCGATGGCCATAATCACCATCGAAATCAGCACTTCACTGATCGTCACACCACCGTACGAAGACAAGGGGCGTTTGGGGTTGGGGGGATTGCGAGTCATTGTTTCGACACCTGTCCCGTCTCGGCAAGGCTGTACGGATCGTCAGCGATCGCGTATCCGTTGGTATTCGTATTTGTCGGATTCACATGATGAACACTGACGTTTCCCGAGCGGCCATTGATCGACAGCAAAATTTGATCTCGCGTGACGACTGGCGTCCCGGTAGCCAAATTTGCAGGCACAACGGGCGGTGACCACTGCGCTGGCGTCGGATTTGCCGTCAGCATTCGACCGGGAATGTATGGATTGTTTTGCCATCGCAGTACATCCCCGGCATCGGCGAGCAACAGATGCAGAATCCCGTTACCGGCAACATCACCAGTCATACTCCCTCGTGGATTAAACAGAATGTCCATTGTCGGTGAATACGGGTACGTGGTGTCGCTCACTGAGGGCCGCCAGCTTGGAGGGAGGTTAGAACCATCCAGGTCGATCACCACTCCTGCGGGGAGCGGCACCGGTTCCGTTCCAGGGATCACTGTTGGCTTGAGTTGTAGGGAAAAACTCGAAATCTGATTTTGGCCTGTATAACTCGGAATGCTCTTATTCAGGAAAACACTCCCATCATAAACTGAAAATCCCAACGTGTTGTCCAGTATGACTGTGCTGGCAACGGTGTAGAAGACGCCGCTCTCCTTCGGGATCTCGATTTGGGAACCGATTCCCAGCAATCCGGCATTCTGTAGACCCAGTCCGTAGGGTATGGAGACATTCTCGTTAGAATTGAATCGCACAGTCCCTTCCGACCAGCGATCTGGTGCTCCGATATACTGGACGGCAATCGCCGTGTGCTGATTTTGCGGGTCCAGTATCAAGCGAACTCCTCGAACTTCCTTGGAATAGATCGCGCGATCACGAGCCCCTGCCACGAACGACTGCAGTTGGCGACCCGCGGCCCGAACGCGATCTCGACTGTAACTGAAGTTCACTGACACCAACGTGATGGTTGCCAGAGTCAAAATGATACTGACAACGACCAGCAGTTCGATCAGTGTAAAACCACTGCGCCTGTGACGTTGCCTTCGTTGGGGGTGTGTCCGCATGGATCAGTTCCCCTTATTTCTTTGATTGAGGTTGGTGATATTATCATTCAATGGTGAGGTCGACGATGTTCCATTGAACGGCAGCGGAACAGATAAACTGTTCATCCGCACAGAGTCATTGGGCTCGTATAGACCGAGGCTTCGATCAGGCCCGGCTGAAACCACCAGCGGAGTATGGAAGCGCGCCGCATCGAAATACAAATTAAAACTCGATTGAAAATTTGTCTGTTGTGACGCTGGTAATCCGAGGTAAAACATGCTGAAAAATTGCGACGGATCATCGGGGTCGTATTTCAAGGGATCAGTGGCTGTCGAGTTCGCCAATCTCGGTGGCAATGTGGGGTTCAACAGCAAGGCGTACGATCTATCGACGACCCCTGCGGACTCGTCCCTGATCAACCCTGTAGGCCATCGGTAAAACCGGAGCGGCTGGCCCCAGGCATCAATAAAATACTTGAGGTCCAAGGTCGTTCCATTGACGTTGATGGGAATCGAAGTCACCTCGGCCGTCGTAAACGCATCATCGTCCACTTGGGGTGCGCCGAATGTTTCGCCATCGGTAATCGCAAGATAAAGTAATGCGGAGCTCTCATAATTAGGACGCGCGGAGAGTCCCTGAAACCAGGTTTTGTAGTCAATCCCATTAAACAGCGATCGTTCCTCATACCGTTGTGGTAGCGCGATTTCGAAGCGTTGTTTGCGAACAATGACCTCGGCGGCTCTGAGGTTGAACTTCGTTGTTGTTGCGTTGACGTTCGCATTCGTTGAATTCAACGCTTTCGCCGCAGACTTTAAGTTGAGTCGATTAAACGCCTCTTTTCGTTGCTGCAAGATCTTGTTGAGTTTCGCAATCGTGGCTGCGGTTGCGGCTTCTTTTGAGGTGACAATAAAATTGGCAAACGCAGCGATGGTGATCGTCATCAGCAGCAGAATCACCGCGATGACGATCATCAGTTCGACGAGCGTAAATCCGGGACGCGTTGGTCGCCCCCGGTGCCGCGATGATGTTGTTCTTGTGATATCCATGATGCCTGTTGCCTTACGCATTCTCATTCAAACCGAAATCACGCGAGAATCGACTTAAGGGACCAATAACCCGTTCGAGAAATTCGTAATGTTGTCCCGCTCAGCGTCCCGATCTGAATTGGTAAAAGAACGTGAACCCGCTGCGGGATTCCAAGTGGAAATCGACGAGCTATCCCAAGCGGGTAAGGGGTCTGCCGCACCGGCGACGTACGGGCCACCTGGCCCATACTTTCCGTCTTGCCCCGGTGAAATGATTTGAAAAGATTTCGATTTGAATGGTGAAGAATTGACTGTCGATCCCTGTCGGTAGGCCAACCATGGTACCGATCCTGCGCCCCCATATTCGCTCACAACATTCTGCATCGGTTCACGGTAACCATTTCCGTCATACGAGCTGAAATATCGATAGGGGTTTTGTTGACCGGGGAATGGGTCTTTGTATTCCGGAAAACCCAGGGTGCCTTGATCTGTGAAGCGATCGTTTTTGAATTCAAAAAATGGCCCTTCTCGCGTGCCGCCTGCCGCGAATGGGTCAACTGGATTTTTGGAAAATCCGGTCACCGAAAACTGTTTTACGCCGTTGACAGTTTCCGATCTCGGCATACCTCCAAGGAAAAAAACCAGACACTCTCCTTGTGTGATCGTAAAAAACTTATCTGTTGCACCGTCACCGTCCAGGTCCCGAATCAATCGTTGATTGAAGTTAGGCCACATTTGACGCAATAGCGCCAGGCTTTCGATTGCATACGCGGATGGCGAATTGCTTGCCCAGCCGTTATTTTGTGTGGGGTCTTCATAAAGGGTAATGAAACTCGGCGGCTCGATCCCGAACCGATTTTTGAAGTTACCGATACCGTTTTCCAGTTGGGAGATTTCGGCCCGAACTTGTGCCTGCCGAACGCGGGTGCGAGCGGACGAGAGTGCAGGCATCAACAGGCCGATCAGGATCGCGAGAATCACAACCACCACCATGATTTCAATCAGGGTGAAGCCGCGGCGGCGGTTGTTCGCAGTTTGAGTTCGTGTTCCCACCATCATGCGTTCCTCAACGAGATTGCTGTCTGTCGATTCAATTCAGTAAAAGTGGCCGTCGGAAGAAGATTCACCACAGGTCTCTGTGGTTAGTCCTGTCTTCGTATTCAATCCGGAAGAAGAATAACCACAGAGACACAGAGGCACGGAGAAGACGATACAAAGTAGGGGGTGGCTAATCCATGATTTGATTTTAAAAATTTTGGATTAGCGAATTTGACCATCATCACCGAACATTGATTTTTAAAAGTTATCTGCTGTGTCTCACTTAAAAATCGTCTCTTCCCCGTTTTCACCTGTCTTTTTCTCTGTGCCTCTGTGCCTCTGTGGTTAATCTCTTGCCTGTGGGTGCCGATCCGTTATCGGATTGCCTGTTGAATTGCGTCCATCAGGTTGTTCTGTTCTTCAATCCGTAGCATCCGAATGTCTTTTACACAGGGTGTAAACCAATCAAACGTTTTTGCCAGATCCATCGCTGCCAACACGCAACTGACCGCGTTGACCTTCTCGGGGTCGCCAAAGTAAACACTCCCCTGCTGCCAGCGGAAATGATGTTTTTGCGTTAATACTTTTCGAACCTCGGCGTAGGCATTGTTATATGAAGGACTTCCGTAATGCTGTTGCAACAGTTCCGTATCCAGATCGAAAGCGATCGCGTACATCGTCCCCTTTCTTATCGGCATGGGTGTCATGACGGCGGGGCGTGAGTCCTCCGCCGTAACGGGCCTTGGCAATAATGTCTGGATCGCTGACATGGACTTCCTTTACGACAAATCGTTCAGCAGTTTGATCAGGGGCATGAAGAGTGCGATGACGATGAAACCGACGATCAAACCCAGGATCACCACCATCAGTGGTTCCAGCAGGTTGACCAGACCTTCCACCAGCACCCCGACCTCTTCATCAAATACGTCAGAAACCTTGTACAACATCGTGTCGAGCGCACCGGTCTCTTCTCCGACGTCGACCATGTTCACCACGATCTCGTCCACCGTCCGCGTTTCTCGAAGTGGAACCGCCATCGATTCCCCTTCGCGGATTGCGGCAATGATATGTTCATACGCTTTGTAAAACACCGCGTTCCCCGCCGTGTCTCGGGTAATCGCCAGCGCCTCCAAAATCGGCACCCCGGATGCCACCAGTGTGCCGAGTGTTCGACAGGTTCTCGCAATGATCGATTTTCGAAAAATCAGGCCGAGTAGCGGAATTTTGAGTGAGATCCAATCGACGATATACGCCCCCGTTTTGTTCTTTTTGATGATCTTGATCATCAACCATAACGCAAACGGAATCACCGGGCCGAGATACCAATAGTTCACCACGCTGTCGCTACACTGGATCAACACCACCGTAATCCCGGGAAGTTCGGTCCCGAAGTCATCGAAGATCTTTTTGAATTTTGGAATGATGTAATACATGATGAAACCAACGATCAGTGTGGCGACCGTGATCACCGCACATGGATAGATCATGGCCCCCTTCACCTTGCGTTTCAGACTCTCTGATCGCTCTTTGAATTCCGCCAATCGCTGCAAAATGACTTCGAGAGCACCACCCGCCTCACCCGCCTTCACCATGTTTACGTACAGATTATCGAACGCCTTGGGCTGCTTGGACATCGCTTCCGAGAGGGTACTCCCCGACTCGATGTCATCAATCACACCGACCAGCGACCCCTTCAGCGGGCCGGGCTTCAATTGTCCTTCGAGAATTCGCAGGCTACGGAGAATCGGCAGACCGGCATCCTGCAGCGTGGAAAGCTGACGTGTGAACGTACAGAGCTTTTTGCCGCTGACGCCGCCGATCGAAAATCCTCCCGCTCCCTTCTTTTTCTTCGGAGGTGGCTTCTTCTTGCCGTCGGCCTGAGTTTTCGCCCCCCCCTTAGTCTTCGCCGTTTCTTTGGTCTTCTTAGCCCGCCCCTTCTCGGCGATCTTAGTGACAAAGAAACCTTTTTCACGGATCTTCGACTGGGCCTCTTGTTCCGAGGCTGCGTCGATGGTGTCTTTCACCTCGAGACCCGTATTGTCCATCGCTTCATACTGAAAGGTCGGCATCGCCCGTCTCCGATCAAATTCACTGGCATTGCGGCAAAAAAGAGTAGCTATTTTATCGTGTCGTCATCAAAGCGGGAGTCATTCCCTGCGAAACTCAGCGGATTCGTTCCTTGCCTGCCAGGCTTAGAAGAATTCCTATTCATTATTCATGCCAATCTTACTGATTCCGTTCGCGTAAAACAGGCAATTCTCGGATTTTCGTCATTCGAAGGAAGAGGATTCCATTCGGAAGAGGTTTAACCACAGAGACACTTCCCAGCTCAACCCGCATCTTCCATCACCGTTTCGCGGACGACTTCGTCGATGGTAGTGACGCCGTCGAAGATCAATTTCAAACCCGCTTCGCGCAGGGTCGTCATCCCCTGGCCGCGTGCGAAGTTGCGGATGTCGTCGACGTTGGCGTTCGACGAGACCAAGTCTCGGATATCGTCGGTGACGTCTAACAGCTCGTAAATCCCCCCGCGGCCCTTGTAGCCCGAGTTGTTACACCGCTGACAGCCGCGACCATAATAAAATTTGTACTGACGGGCCTGAGCAATCGGTAACTGTAATTCCATCAATAACTCGTCACTCGGCTCAAACTCGGTCCGGCATTCGGTGCAGATCCGGCGAACCAACCGCTGAGCCAGCACCGACTCGACCGTCGCCGTAATCAAGAAAGGCTCAATCCCCATGTCTCGCAGTCGCGTGATGGCACTCGGCGCATCGTTTGTGTGCAACGTACTGAAGACCAGGTGCCCCGTCAGCGCACTCTGGATGGCCACTTCCGCCGTTTCAAAGTCTCGAATCTCACCCACCAGAATCGTGTCGGGGTCGTGCCGCAGGATGGCTCGAAGCACCGTCGCAAACGTCACCTGAATGTCCGGATTCACCGGCACCTGAATCAACCCATCGATGTCATATTCGATCGGATCCTCGGTCGTAATGATTTTCGTTTCGATATCATTCAGTTCGTTGAGGGCCGAATACAGCGTTGTCGTTTTACCGCTCCCCGTCGGCCCCGTCACCAGCACAATCCCGTTCGGACGGCGAATAACCGAGCGGAACCGGGTGAGCGTCGTCGCATCCATCCCGATCTTGTTGAGGTCGAGCTGCACCACCGTACGATCGAGAACTCGCATCACCACCGCTTCGCCGAACAGTGTCGGCAACACGCTGACTCGCAAGTCAACCTGGTGACCCCCGACACTTAACTCGATTCGACCGTCCTGGGGGAGTCGTCGTTCGGCAATATCCAGTTCGGACATAATCTTGATTCGGGAGACAATCGCGTTCGCCAGATGTCGCGGCGGCGGGACCAGTTCGTACAACATCCCGTCCGCTTTGATCCGGACCCGAAACTCATCTTCAAACGGCTCAAAATGAATGTCACTCGCCTGATCCTTGATCGCCAGCAGCAGAATCATATTCAGCAGCTTACGAATAGGAGCCTCGTCCCCATCCGGCGACAGATCATGTGCCCGCGACTTCGTTCCCCCCTCGGGAGCATCCTCTTCGAGCTTATTGATAATATCTTCAATGCTCTCTTCTCGCCCCGCATACTGCCGGGCGATGGCGGCATCGACATCTTTCGCATTAGAAACCGCACCCCGAACCTCAACCCCCAGCATACTTCTGAGGTCATCCAGCGCCCCCAAATTCTGAGGGTCAGCCATCGCGACGGTCAGGACATTGTCTTTCAGCGAAATCGGGACAATCTTATAGACATCAGCCATCGTCTGCGGGACGAGTTCGAGTGCCTTGGCAGGGATAGTGGTCTCGGCCAGATTCACAACGGGCATACCCCATTGTTCAGCGAGAGCTTCAGTGACCTGAGCTTCGGAGACGAATCCCATCCGGATCGCCACCTGCCCCAGAATCTCACCCTGACTCTGCTTTTGTGCTTCGAGAATATCCCACAACTGGTCCTCAGTGAGATACCCCAAATCAACCAGAATCTGTCCCAACCGTCTCTGCGCCATTTTTTTACGCTCGCGTCAATCAATTTTTTCACGCTCGCGTCGATGAATGAGGCAACATTCAATGTCAAACGCCGCGGGCATCGTCAATCAAACAAGGATTTGAGCATGCAATTCCCCTCGCCCCGGCTTTGCGGGGAGAGGGTTAGGGTGAGGGGTCTTCTTTCTTCTTCTCTTCTCTTCTCTTCTCCCCCCCCAATCTCACACCTCAA
>JBIKZJ010000571.1:0-3486 GCA_044354755.1 Schlesneria sp.
CAATACCTGCTGCGGAATCAGGGACTCCCTCGCGTGCTCGATCTGGAACTGTTTCCGTTAGAAAGCCGGATGAAATCCCCTCTTCCACAAGGGACACTTGCACAAGAACACGCCGAGAAGCTGTTGGGAACACTTTCCCTCGGCCCCCGGCTCGCGTTTGTCTCGAATTTCCGAATTGATGGCGACGGAATACCGCGAACGATTCCGTTTCAGGGACCGCCTCCTCCTAATCCAGATCAACCTCCCGTCACTGAAAAAGAATTAATCACACCAGGGGTCAGAGAATTGCCCTTTGGGGCTTTACTCAGAATTACCGAGCCATTGTCAGGTGCTCAAATTCTCAAGCAGATTGAATTTGCACCTCAACGTCCGCAACGGTATGTTCAATCTCGCGTCGAATATCAACCCGATTCCCAATTGATCCATGTCGTGGTCAGGCGTCAGGCCCATTTCGCATCTCCCCCTCGAATCAAAGTCCGTTGTGAACTGCATGCCATTCCCGCAACCAGCCCCCCGCGACGACCTGCCGTAGGAGAAATTGGGAAAGATGATACCGAGGTTCGGATCGTCATTCCTGTTCCTGGTGAAATTGAACACTGGAATCTGTCGATTGCCATCGATGATTACCCGCGGGCTTTCCGCTACAAGTTTTTCCCGGCCACCGTCATCGGTGAGATTCCTGAGGATGTCGGCGAACTCGCGATCCGAATGAAGTTACCCGTATCAACGGGGCTGTATGCTTGTCCATTGAAAATGATTCAGGCGTTTGTCGAAGTGGACGCTCCACCAGGAAGCCTTGCCGAGGATCAAGGGTTCTGGGAAATTGGAATCGATAAAAATCTCGACCGGGAACTGGCCGGAGAGACCGCACTTCGTTTGACAACGGATCGCCAGTCGCGTCCGAAATTGAGTGGATATTTACCAGACGGCAGAATCGCAATCGACAACCAGGTTGGTGATTTTCAAGTTCGCGTACCCGCTGAGGGGTTATGTAATCAGCGGGCGCTGATGGTGACACATGCCCGTGTCTGGGGTCGAGATGCCTGGGGAATTCCACTGGAACTGGTCCTGGATGGAACCGGTCCCCGAATCGCGGCCGTTGCGTTGGGGCCTGACCGAATGTTGCTCAGTGGAAAAGAGTTGGAAGTGGGAGCCACAGTGCTGGATGGGGGTCTGAGCGGAGTGTCTCAAGTGGAAGTCGGCTTTGATTCGGATGGCACGGGCTTCTTTGCCAAAGATCCTCCTCCAGTCTTAGCAACACATGCTCAAAATGAAGAATGGATTGCACGACTCAGCACCGAAAAAATGCCACCCGGTTACTATCAGGTTCTCCTGCGAGCCACCGACAATGTAGGAAACACGGGCGAATTTCAACGCAAGGTGTTCAGGCTGTTTTCCAAAGAGGAATTGGAACAACAGCGTTCCTCGGTTCGAGTCACCGTGCGCGGAGTTGTCGAATTCGAAACGTTTCCTGCCCCTGATGTCAAAGTCAAATTGATTCCTGTCGACCCAGATCCCAAACCGACTTCTCCCCAAGTTGCAAACCCCGCGAAAACTGCGGGAGGGCGGCCATCGCCGGCAGTCAGCGGGAAGGGGGTCATTTCTGGGGTTCGAACTGACAAAGATGGATTATTTGCGTTTTCCGATGTTCCACCCGGACAGTTCAAATTGCAAGTCGAAGGGATCATTCGTAATAAAATTCGCAAGGCCGAACAAGTCATTACGGTCGATGAGCAGACCCCTTTGCGGGACGCTCTCCGTTTCAAATTGCCATAGGATCGAAATTGATGAGCGTGACCAACAGTTATGATGATGTCCCCTATTGGGGACATCCCTACCGTGAGTCCCATCCAGATCAATTGATGACCATGACCCGGATGTTCGGCTTGGAAGCTCCTGATGTCGATCGAAGTCGCGTGTTGGAACTGGGGTGCGCCAGCGGAGCGAACCTTATTCCTATGGCGGTCTCTATTCCTGGATCCACGTTTCTTGGAATGGATCTTTCACATCGTCAGATTGACGTGGGCCAGACAGAAATTTCGTCGCTCGGACTCACAAATATCAAATTGGTTCACGGCAGCATTGATTCGATTGGAACCGATCACGGACTTTTTGACTATATCATCTGTCACGGAGTCTATTCCTGGGTCCCTCGTCATATCCAGGATCACATTCTGCGAATTTGTCGCGAAAATCTGACGCCGAATGGCGTGGCATACGTTAGCTATAATACACATCCTGGCTGGTTTATGCGCGGGATGGTACGACAGATGATGAAGTTCCATTCGCGGCGGTTCAGTGATCCACAGACGCAACTTGGACAAGCCTGTGCCTTACTGGAATTTTTGTCGACCGCCAGTTCTGCAGTTGATGAAACTTACTGTGCATCACTCTGTCGTGAACTCAATCTCCTCAAGCAGTGCAACGATTCGTATATCTATCACGAGCACCTGGAAGAGAATAATGAGCCGTTATTCTTCCACGAATTCAACGCACGAGCCGAAGCCGCAGGGTTGCGGTATTTATCGGAACCACATTTGAGTGAAATGGTACCGGTGAATATCCCTGTCGAAATTGCGGACGTGCTCGGCCAGATCGGGATGAATATTGTTGAATTTGAACAGTATTTTGATTTTGTGAAAAACCGAACTTTTCGTCGTACGCTGCTGTGTCATACCGAACGAATCCCTGATCGGGAAGTGGGTCCCAAGCGATTTCAGCAATTTCGTTTTGCGTCACCGCTGAAACGACGCAGCAAGGGGAACGAATGGGGCGAGAACGAAGCTTGGGAATTCTCGTCTGGTGGCGATACGCATGTGACAGTGACCTCGGCAGTCCATAAAGCGTTACTGACGGTCCTAGAGCAGATCTGGCCCGCCTCAATGGCGGGTCACGAACTCGCGCACTCGGCCCTGCAAATGTTGAACGATTCGAATCATGGCAACAATCCCGAATCCATCCAGTTGACCGCGATTGCCGAGATGGTTCTGCCGTTATATCTCAGGAATCTGATCGAGATCAGCCTGTCACCTCCCCGTTTTCAGAGATCTGTCTCGGATCATCCTGAAGCAAGTCCCCATGCGAGATATCAGGCGCAGTCAAGCATGATTGTTACCAATCTGCGGCAAGAGCGTGTCCAACTGGGGGCATTGGACCATCAGTTAATCCTGCACTTGGATGGAAAGTGTGACCGATCGACCCTTGAACTGCGGATCAAACTCGCGTTGGCGACAGGACAGTTGACCATCACAGCAGAATTGGGTCCACTCGCGTTTGAAGATCAAACGCCCGAACTGATGGCCGAATTGGTACACCAGGGTTTAGCCAGTCTCGCTCGACATGCGTTGTTATTATACTAATACAGCGAGAAGACTCATTGCAGAGACGCCAAATTCTGTGTGTGAGTCCGGTCTCGAATCATAGAGAAATAGTATGCCGTTTCAACTAATCTCTGGCGACATCGTGCTTTTCCGCATCGAGAAGACG
>JBIKZJ010000570.1:0-3486 GCA_044354755.1 Schlesneria sp.
CGCGACCACGGAAATCGTACGGAACTCGGGGCTCACCGATCAAGGTGTCAACAACTTTGAATTGCTCGCCAAAGATTACCAGGTTGAATAATGTTTGAACCTTGCCCCCGCGAGCAAGAAACTCGGCACGCGGGGCTGAACGTCAGGCGGATTCGTCGCGGGGATTGATCCCAGATCCGTGTTTCGTGAGAAAAACGCAAACCGGGGGAATTCCTTAAAGACTCCTCTGGTTTGCGTCGGATTTTTTTACTGAGACTTCGCGAGCCGCATTGCATCAAAACAGGAGGTTTTCCTCATGCCCATTGACGTTTATCAAGAGTGGTTAGGAATCCCCGAAGGGCCTCGCCCTCCTGACCACTATCAGCTGCTGCGGCTGGTTCAATTCGAAGACCACGTCGATAAGATTCGAAAAAACTACAAAAAGCTGAATGGCCATGTGCGGAAATATGCGACCGGCCAGTATTCCGATCAATCGCAACTGCTACTCAACGAGCTGGCCAAAGCGATGCTCTGCCTGACCGATGAAGAGCTCAAACAAGAATATGACCGCAGCCTTGGCAGGGTTATTGACGACCGGGACGAGTCGGGTCGACGGCCAATGACTTCGTATCTTCAGGATGAAGGGGCAATTACCTCTGACCAGGCCAAAGAGGCCAAAACGCACGCAGAACGAACGGGACTCTCCGTTCGTGACGCCATTGTCCAATTGAAAATGGTCGATCAAGAGACCGCTGCGCGGGCCTTTGCCAACGAAATTGGCCGCTCGTACGTTGACCTGGCAGACCTGGTGCCAGAAAACGACGTGCTGGATCAAGTACCAAAAAATGTCGTTCGTCGGCAAAATTGCCTCCCCCTGTTTACCGACGAGAACTCGGTCGTCGTCGCCTGTGCCGATGAACCCGATTCCGAACTCGAAGACGAGATTCGGCTGCGGTTTGGCAAACCGATTCGTCCCGTAATTGCTTCTGGCAAAGCGATCAATCAGGCGATCGCCATCCACTATGCGGCGGGAATGCGCAAGGAAGTGGCGGAACCAGCAAAAGGAACGGGAAAATCTTCCGCCAAGACATCCGCCCAAAAAGCGACCGCTGCCGCAAAACAAGCCGCGCCCGAATTATCTGAGGGTGAAAAAGCGGAACGAAAACAGCTAGGCTTGATCTTTATGTGCTGGGCGATCGTGGTCCCCGCATTACTCGATACCTTCGTCCTTTGGGATCGTGTCTACCGGTATATTCTGCCCCGGTTTATGGAGTGGTTTCCTTATCTTTGCACGATCTTTATCGGCCTGCCACTGGCATTTCTCATATACCAGACCCACGTGAAGCCTAAACGGTAAATGTCAGCCTCGTAGTATACAGGATTTGCAGAGACGACATTCGGTTGATTCCGTAAAACGCATCACCAGCACACCAACGTTTTGATACAAATTGACGCGTCTGGTCGGGGCTTCAATACCACATCGTTCGCAAGGCATTTCACTTCCTCCGCTGGAGAAATGGACTGCCACAGCAACGGGATTGTCATGATTCGCAGTCAAATGCCACTGGCAGGGCCTATGCATGCGACGAGCGGACAAAATGCAAGACTCGCAATCAAACCGTAGTACGACCCTTCATCCGCGAAAAGGCCGGCTTGTTATCTCAGCGTTGCACTCGCCCGATCCCTTCAAGGGCGGGCCACCCTGGCTTCCAGTTGCCGGGCATCGTCTGCATATTGACGATCCAGATCCAAAAAATCGACCCCCGTTAACTCATCCAGACTATCGGCCTTCTCTCGCGTCCGTTCATCCGCGCTGTACAGCTGGGCGAGATGTTTAACCACCGCCTCGCGGTAACGCCCGTTGTCATATTGCATAAAGAAACGAGCCAGCCCAGCCGCTTGAGTATAGTTCTTGGCGAGTTCGGCGGCCCCCTGAAACTCGACCATACCGTACCCCGAAAATTCTCGCAGAGGGACATAGTATTTTTTTTCCAGCAGATTAAGCCGAGCCCCCACAAAGCGAATATAGCTTGGGTCACCCAGAGAAAACGAACCATTCTGACGTTGAAAGGATTCCATATAACAGGCGATCCCTTCGATAATCCAAAAGTGATTTCGTTCACTGATCGTCCGATTCGCGTGATGGCTTTCAAAAAAAAGTTGATGCGTTGCTTCATGAAAGAGCGTTCCATCATGATCGTTGGCGGGGTCATAATAAAAGTGGGCAACTCGGTCATGTGTCATGTAGACACCGTTGGTCTGATCAATCGAGGGAAAGAATTTTCTCAGTCGATCCAGATATTCCTCGCGCGTCCGATAAAAATGGACGGTGTACGGTTTATCGGCCCGCATCGATTTGGACGTGCCGTCGAACAGTTTCTGCAACTGCTCGGGAGTATGAAAAAAGCCAGCAAACGTCTCGTGAAATACGCCGTAGAAATCTTCTAGAGCTTTTCCCATTTCGACGCCACGTTCCAGACTGACGTTCGTCTTGATCAGATAGTGATCCGTCCGAATTTCCCAAGCCGAATTGAAATCGCGCCGCAGCTCTTTCTCTTTTTCCGCCGAGATCCACCTCCCCTTAAAGTTTCGCTCACCCGCCATGTAACGCTCGATCTGCGAACGGGGCAGCCAGCCAAACTCTTCGTGCCAAACATTTCCCTTGGTTTTGACCTGAGAAAAGGCAAAGGGAGTGACCCATTCGCCTCCCAGTCGCACAAATCCCAAAATCTTCCGGACCTGGGGGTGATCCGGGTCATGTAGCGCCGCTTCACGGACCAGATTATAGGCATAACCCGGAAACCCTTGATGCAAAGCTCCGCGTGATTGACCATACAGATCTTTTGCGTACTCAATTTCCAGATGCCGCAACTGTGTTTGCCAATAGCGTTCATCCCCACTCACACCCGGCAAGATTTCGGCCCGCGTTTCGGTCGGCAGCTTATCGACCCGCAACGACTGCGCCTCGGGAACGATCATCCGCGATCGGACTTTGATGGCTGCGTCGTCCAGGTTTTTCTCGTCGCAAAACTGAGCCAACTTGGTGATTTGCGCAGAAAATTCGCGAAAACGCTCTTTATGCCGCTCCTGAATCGCCTGCAAATTGTTCCGGCCCTTAGAGGATTGCCCCAGCGTCGGTGCCGGCCAGAAACACGCCAGCAACACGACGAATCCAATCGATGCCGTAAGGCTCGTCATTCGCGTGACAGAGTTCATCAAAATTCTCGTTGACCAGCAATCACCCAATAAATCGACCTGCCAACCGCAGGCCCACTCATTTTAGAAAACCCGAGCAAGTCCTGATAGACGAATCGTCGACCGAATACGACTCTGCCCGCGTAGAACGCAACCATTCTCGATCATCTGAATTGCAGACAGCCCATGAATTGCCCACGGTTACTGCGAACCCAATCAATTCCTGGCGGGGATCGCAACCGCCTCAAGGGATTTCATAGCGGTAGAAATCAAACGATCCGTTTCGTTCACTCAATAACACCAACTGCTTGC
>JBIKZJ010000192.1:0-11518 GCA_044354755.1 Schlesneria sp.
TAACGTCTCGTGGTGTCGACAGCGGGCACTGTCCCGGGTTGAAAGACCGAACGCGTTTCGATTCTGGAGTAAGGTGAGATGGCAAAGAAGAGTGGCTCGAGCGAACCAAAGTTGGTACCCCTCGGTGATCGAGTGGTTCTTAAACGAGCCTTAGCGGAAACAAAAACCGCTGGCGGGATTGTGCTTCCGGATTCCGCAGCGGATAAACCGCAGCGTGGTGATGTGATCGCCGTGGGTGAAGGGCACGTCAAGAGCAGCGGCCAGAAGGTCGCCCTGACGGTGAAGCCTGGCGACCACGTCGTTTTCAGCTCCTACGCTGGCGATGAATTCAAAGTGGGCGATGAGACCTACTTGCTGCTGCGTGAAAGCGATATTCTCGCTGTTTACGGTTGATGAACTGGCCGGAAAAAAGCTCTTTTCTCGTGTCATTTTCGTGGGTTTACCGAGAGTTTTTTTCGCAGCAAATTGATGACTGAGACATTGTTTCTCGTGGCGACATCGTTGTGGCTTTGGTCCAACGATGTCGACTTCTCGTAACTATTTTCGGTCCGAGTCTATGACAAGCCACTTAAGGCCATCTTCTTAGGCATTCGGATTCGAGTTTTCGAAATTTTCAAATCAGGAGCTTCTCCGAATGGCCAAGATTATCGCCTTTGATCAGACAGCGCAGGAAGCCATGCGTCGCGGCGTGCAGAAACTCGCCCGCACGGTGCGAGTCACTCTCGGCCCCCGCGGTCGTAACGTCATTATCGAAAAGAGCTTTGGCTCGCCAACCGTCACCAAGGACGGTGTGACCGTTGCCCGTGAAATCGAACTGGAAGACAAGTTTGAAGACATGGGTGCCCGGATGGTTCGCGAAGTCGCCAGCAAGACTTCCGACATCGCCGGTGACGGAACCACCACAGCCACGATTCTTGCCGAAGCCATCTACGTGGAAGGCCTGAAAGCCGTTGTCGCCGGGGTCAACCCAATCGACATGAAGCGTGGTATGGACAAAGCGGTCGAACAGATCGTCGCGAAACTCAAGGCAATGGCCGTTGAGTGCAAAAACAAGAAATCGATCGCTCAGGTCGGAACGGTCGCTGCCAACGGTGACGCCGAGATCGGGAATATCCTCGCTGATGCGATGGAAAAAGTCGGTAAAGACGGCGTGATCACCGTTGAAGAAGGGAAGTCACTCACGACAACCTACGAAGTCGTCGAAGGGATGCAGTTCGATCGGGGCTATCTGTCTCCTTACTTCGTCACCGATTCCACCTCGATGGAATGCGTGCTCGAAGATGCTTACATTTTGATCCACGAAAAGAAGATCAGCAGCATCAAGGATCTGGTTCCTGTGCTGGAAAAGGTTGTGAACAGTGGCAAGCCGCTGTTAATCGTCGCTGAAGAAGTTGAAGGGGAAGCTTTGGCGACCCTCGTGATCAACAAACTGCGTGGCACCTTCAAGATCTCGGCAGTCAAGGCACCTGGCTACGGCGATCGCCGGAAGGCCATGCTGCAAGACCTGGCCATCATGGTCGGTGGTCAAGCAATTTTCGAAGACCTCGGTATCCAACTCGAGAACGTACAATTGTCTGATCTCGGTCGCGCCAAGCGGATCGTCATCGACAAAGACAACACCACGATCATCGAAGGACACGGCAAGTCTGCCGACATCAAGTCTCGGATCGAACAGATCCGCCGTGAACTCGCTTCGTCAACCAGCGATTACGATCGTGAAAAGCTGGAAGAACGAGTTGCCAAGCTGTCGGGTGGAGTGGCTCAACTCAACGTCGGTGCCGCGACCGAGAGCGAAATGAAAGAAAAGAAAGCTCGCGTTGAAGACGCCTTGCACGCAACCCGCGCCGCTGTGGAAGAAGGTATTCTTCCTGGCGGTGGTGTTGCACTGCTTCGCTCGTCACTCGAACTCAAGGCAACCGGCCTCAATGAAGACGAAACCACCGGTTTCAACATCATCGTTCGCGCTTGTCGTGCTCCTTTGACCCAGATCGCTGACAACGCCGGTGTTGATGGCGCTGTGATCTGCGAAAAGGTTGCTGAACACAAAGAAGGTTTCGGCTACAACGCCGCAACCGGCAAGTACGAAGATCTGGTCAAGGCCGGTATCATCGATCCTTGCAAGGTGACCCGCAGTGCCCTGCAGAACGCAGCCAGCGTATCGACCCTGCTGCTCACCAGCGATGCCCTGATCGCCGAAAAGCCAAAAGACGCTGACAAGAAGTCTGGTGGCCACAGCGATCACGACGACATGTACTAACCGTACGTTGTCCTGATCTCTTGAAGAAACACATAGCCCGCAGGAGTTCGCTTCTGCGGGCTGTTTCGTATTCAGGTTGACGATGATTCCCCATCAAATCGGAATTCGCTCAGAAGTCATATCATGCTGTTTCGCCAACTGGGATCAACAGGTCTTGCTGTTTCCGCCATTTCGTTTGGGGCAGGGCCAGTCTCTGGGTTATTAACTTCCACGACTGCGGTCGAAACCGAGCGGGGGGTAATTGCTCGCGCGATCGAGCGGGGCATCAACTGGTTCGATACCGCTGCCACGTACGGCCATGGCCGCTCCGAGGCGAACTTGGGGACGGTGCTGGCAGAACTTCGTCCAGATCCGCCGGTGCATGTGGCGACGAAAGTTCGGGTTTCACTGACAACAGAAACCGACCTTCGCCCGCTCGTGGTCGCATCGGTGAAAGGGAGCCTGGAGCGTTTGAAAACCGGTCGGATAACGCTGCTGCAGATCCATAATTCGATCACTCATCATCGCCACGATCAACCCACCTCAATTACGCCAGAGGATGTTCTCGGCCCCAAGGGGTTGTTGGCGGGGATGGAGGAGGTTCGTGCCGCAGGTTGGGTCGATCATTTTGGACTCACCGGAATCGGCGATGCAGAGGCATTAACGACCGTCATGCAGTCTGGTCGTTTTTCCACGATCCAGGCCCCGGTACATCTCTTGAATTTGAGTGCATTGCGAACGATTCCCGGCATCAAAACAGACCAGAATTACGGGGGTTTTCTGCAAACGGCGAACCAATTGGGGATGGGGATTTTTGCGATTCGGGTCTTCGCGGCCGGGGCCCTGCTGGGAAACAGACCCTCGGAGCATACGTTGCAAACCCCCTTTTTTCCGGTTGCGCTTTACCACCAGGATCAATCCCATGCCGAACAACTGGCAAAGCAACTCGGTTCGATGACAGTCTTACGGGAAATGGCATTACGTTATGTATTGTCGAAACGGCCGATCACATCCGCGATCATCGGTTTTGGAGCCGTGGCACACGTTGACGAGGCGGTCAGAATCGCAGAACTCCCAAGGCTCGCTCAGCAGGAAGTGGACGAGTTGGAACGTCGATCTCAGGGGATTTGCCATCTTACCTGATTTGCACTGCAATTACCTGATTTGCACTGAAAGCCGCGAGGGGGATGCCAAATCTGCCGGACAAGCGAACACCCGCCAGTCATCAATCCTTGTCCTGCCATTGAGTACGTCCACTAAGTAATGCCACCCAATCCAAGCTCCTGTGGTCCCGGCCTGACCAGCCGAAAAAAGCTGAGATTGACTTCGTTTGCGATCCGGCGAGAATTGCTAATACGCCCCTTCTATCATCCCTTCAATTCAGTTGCTCACCCATGAACCCTCGTCGCCATTTCGACGAATTGCGTCCCCTTTCCGGCGTTTGTCGGCGACTGGGATTGTTGCTGATTTGTCTATGTGGACTGTGGCTATCACAGCCACAGATGGTGGTGTGGGGTGTCGATTCCGTAAGTGCTGAATGTCATCACTTGAAAGACCCGCGACGTTGTCCGAAGTGCAACAAGCGCCCCACCCAACGAGCTCACTATCGGCCATGGTTTTTGAACTCAGGCCATGCGATGTGGAGCACCAGCAATCTGGTCTCGGACTCTTCGTTTGGTGACTCTGCATGGGAAAATGGGAGCCGACGCGGCTTGGCACCTCGTCAACGCAGCGGCCAATCACGCGGTTTCGATCCGATGTTAGATCCGATGGTCGCGGATACGGATGCAAACTCATTTGCCGAGCCTGTCGCTGCCGACGGTTTGCCAGCCCCGTATTGGAACGAATTTACGAATGGCCAGGTGGGGATGGAGTCTGCGCTATCGCCATTCTCCTCCACGGAACTCATCCGCCCACTCTGTCCTGTCCATGAGATGGACCTGCATCAATTCAGTCTGTGCGAAGACGTGCGGGGAATCCCCGGGCGATGGAGTTCCGATCTGCGTGGGATTGCAAATTGTGAAAACGCGCTCTTTTTGGGGACGTTCGCGGGTGTGGCTTTGATTCTCCGTAACAATGTCGACGACCATGTCGCTCAGGATGTGCGGCAACATGGTCCGTATGGTGGAGGCTTTACTGACACGGTCGCGCACTTTGGCGACCCGTTCATGGTGCAGATTCCGTTGATCGCGGGTCTCTATGCGACGAGCCTGCTGCAGCAGAATGAGGATCTGCATGAACTTTCCACGACGATGTTTGCCAGTTTTAACTTGAGCATCGTTGGGTCACTCGCACTGCAATACGCGACAGGAACCCATCGGTCTGATGGCGGGGCGTTCGATTCGATTCAGGATCACGGATTTCCCTCGGCCCCCGCTGCGACGAGCTTTGCATTCGCTGCGGTGATCGATGAACGTTACGGCTGGCGAGGTGGTGTACCTGCCTACATCACAGCGGGCTTGATTGGGTGGAGCGAGATCGATCAGAACCAGCGCCAAGTTTCCGACGTCGTGTTTGGTGCCGCTCTCGGGTATGCGATTGGCAAATCGATCGCCTCCATGCGGTATCATCCGAATAACCAGTTCAAACTGGTCCCGTTTGTTGATATCTGGGGACGAAGTCAAGGGATCGGATTCGAGCGCCGGTTCTGAGATTTCTTGTCGTGGATTCCATCCGAATGGATCGACGCGAGGATCCTGCCAGCATCCCCCTGCCAGCATCCCCCAGCCAGCGGACGCGGATGAGGAGGCCATTCTCCCGCAAATCACCGGGTCACATTATCACCGGGTCACATTATCACCGGGTCACATTTCGGTCGCCTGCATCAGGCCACGGATGTACCCATACGCGAACAGGCGACCAAGCATGGTGTATCCTGGTTCGCCATCATCCTCGCCAAAAAGTTGCGGAACGTGGTCGGGCCGAATGGGGCCGCTGTACCCGATCTGACGGTAGGCACGCATCGCTGCGGCCATATCGGTGTCGCCGTTGTCATGAAACGTCTCGACAAACGCGTCACGCGACCCCCGCACATCGCGAAAATGCAGATAGCGAATATGAGACCCCAATCGCAGGATCGTCGCCGGGATATCGACACCCATCGTCGCAAAGGTCCCTTGGCAAAAACAGATCGCATTGGACTTGCTGGGAACGAGGTCAACCAGTCGCTCAAAGTTCTCGACCGAATTCATGATGCGGGCCTTGCCCAGTAATTCTGGCAGCGGGGGATCATCAGGATGCATGCACATCGCCACCCCTGCGGCTTCGGCAGCGGGAATCAATTCGCGCAGAAACACCTCCAGATTTTTCCAGAGCTCTTCAGCGGAGATCGGATTTTGATCGATGACCGAGGCATTGGCACTGAGTGACATGGCCTGTTGCACTTCGGCCAGACGAAAACCCGTGACCTTGGCTCCACCCCGTTCGAGAAGATCCAGTCGGGTTCGCACCCAATCGGTCCCCGCCATAAAATTGTAGCAGAGCAGGGGGATCCCCGCAGTTTGCATGTTTTTCAGCAGCGTTTTCATGGCCGCCCGTTCGCTGCCATCATCCCGACCAATCTTCATTTGTTCGATAGGAAGATAGCCTTCAATCGCGGCCAGTCGCAGACCGAATGATTCGATCCGATCTCGCAACCGCAACAGATCATCCAGATTTGTACCGGGGTAGCGACCGACCACATCGGTGACCGAGCATTGTGCCGCCAGGGTCAAGTTCTCGTCAGACATTGGGGTCAGAACAGTTGCAAGTCGCATGAGAGATTTTTCGTCCTGGTGGTTCAGCTTATTTCTGGTGGTTCAGCTCATTCATAGCCGGGGCAACGGGGTCGAAAAGAGGGGAACGCCAGACCCCGGTCTTTCGACCCCAAAACTTGGCAAGCACATTCAGCGTCGAGAATCCATAAGTGACACTGCGGCGAAAATTGATGCTCGACGCTTCATCAAAGTAACGGACCGGGACCGGAATGTCCCCCAGCTTGAAACCGAAGTGAACCGCTTGAGCGAGGAATTCGCTGTCAAAAACGAAATCATTCGAGTTTCTCAGGTAGGGGATCGTTTCGAGCACACTACGGCGGTACGCCCGAAAGCCACTGTGAAAATCACCGAGATTCTGTCCCAAGGCGACGTTTTCCGTGAAGGTCAGACAGCGATTGGCAACGTATTTCCAAGGTGGCATCCCTCCCGAAAGCGCTTCTCGACGCGTCCGAATCCGGGACCCCATGACAAAATCACAAATCCCGAGTCGAATGATTTCAATCGCTGCTGGAATCACACGACTGTCGTACTGATAGTCTGGATGAATCATCACGACGTAATCCGCTCCGTTTTCCAGAGCACGCTGATAGCAGGTCTTCTGATTCCCGCCGTAGCCAAGATTTTTCTCGTGGCGGATGACGGTGAGCCCCAGTCGCTTGGCGATCTCCACGGTGTTGTCACGACTGCAATCATCAACCAAAATGATTTCATCGACCGCACCCAGAGGAATATCGGCGACCGTTTTTTCGAGTGTTCGAGCGGCATTGTAGGCGGGCATGACCGCAATGGTCTTTCCGCGCGCGGGCAGGTTGGTCGACATTTTTGGTTCGTCTGTTTTGGTTGGTTCGTCTGTGGTGGAAGGAATTGTCGACAAGGTAACTCAAGTCTGCAGAGGAAGCGGATACGATACAGGAAATTGCCCGTGCACTTTGGGGAAGCAGGAGACTTGGGTCGACTGACTGAACCTGAAGATTTCCTGAGTCCCGCCAGGGAATGTCGAGTGGCACTTGCGATTCTTTGCAGCGGTTGGTCTATTGAAGCGCGAGAACGTCCGTTTGTCTACCGATCCATTTTGGAATTCCCTGATTCGTTACTTTTTCTCGCCCGGAGCCTCACGATGAAACGTGATTTGAGTCGACGCGAATTTCTCGAAGCGGCTGTCGCCGCCGGCACAGCCGTTGCCGGTGCGGCCGTTGGCGGCGCGGGAATTTTGTCGAGCCCCCAACCGGTTTCTGCCAAAGAACCGAAAACCGCCAATGAAAAATTGAATTTGGCGGTCATTGGTGTCGCCGATCGAGGTCAAGCCAACTTGAACGGGGTGGCGAACGAAAACATCGTCGTCCTGTGCGATATCGATGATCGGCGACTCGAAGTGGCCGGAGCCCGATTCCCAAATGCCAAGCGGGTTGTCGATTTTCGAGAAGCGCTCGAGGTCGCCAACCTGGATGGTCTGGTCTGCAGCACCCCCGATCACATGCATGCCATCGTAGTCGCCGCCGCACTCAAAAAAGGACTCCCCGTCTACTGTGAAAAACCGCTCACGCATTCGGTCTGGGAAGCCCGTCAATTGCGTAAGCTGAATGCTCAGGCACGCGTTCCCACCCAGATGGGAAATCAGATTCACGCCGAACCAAATTATCGCCGCGTGGTCGAGATGATTCGGGCCGGAACCATCGGGCCGGTGGAACGTGTCCATGTCTGGCTGGGTAGCGGCGTTCGTTCGTTCCCCGCCGTGAAACCGATGGAAACTCCTTCCCATATTCACTACGACCAATGGATCGGACCCGCTCCGTTTCGCCCCTTCAACGAAGCCCATTTCCACTTTAACTGGCGTTACTGGTGGGATTTCGGCGGTGGTCAGCTGGGGGATTTTGGTTGCCATTTCATGGATCTTCCATTCTGGGCACTGGAATTGGGAGCCCCCTCTTCCGTCGCAGCGACGGGAGAAAAAGGGCATGACGGGGACAACGAATGCCCCATGCGGATGCGGGTCGAGTACAAATTTCCCGCCAGGGGTGACATGCCACCAGTCCATCTGACATGGTCGCATGGCGGTTGGCTGCCCGAAGGGGCCGAGACCTACAAGATGGGTTCTGCAGTGCTGTTCGAAGGAGCGGATGGACGGCTGATCGCAGACTACGGGTCCCACAAGCTCTTCATGCAAGAGGGCAAAACCGCAGCCCCCGTGAAACCCTGGATCGAAAACTCGGTCGCCGGACACCACGCCGAATGGCTCACCGCGATCCGCACAAATGGCAGTACCTCGTCTCATTTCGAATATGGCGGAAATCTGACCGAGGCGGTGTTACTGGGAAATGTGAGCTATCGCGCCGGGAAACCACTGGTTTGGGATACTCGGAACTTTAAAACCGATTCTCCTGAAGCAGATCGCTTTTTGAAACGGGACTATCGTCCGGGATGGTCGCTGTAACGATTATCCGCAGCGAGTACCCCCATGGATCAGAATCGAAGAGCGGGCGGCAATCATTCCGTCACACGCTGGCTGCCGACACCGGTGGCAAGTTTTTTCAACTTGCCACCGACTGCAGGACCCTCGATGAGACAGTCTCCGTTTTCTGATCGCCGTGACAATTGATCGTCGTGACCGAGGTTTTCATGGCCGAGTTTCGTTATGTTGCACGTGAATTATCGGGAAAACAGATTGACGGAACCGTTTCGGCGGCATCCGAGCGGGAAGCGCTCGGGTCGCTGACGGCCAAGAATTTGTTTCCCATTTCCATTACATTGGCTGCAGCAGCGAAAGCGCATCAAGCCAATAAAACTCGGCGCGTTCCGGCACGAGTTCTGGCCGTTTTTTATACACAACTGGCAGACCTGTTGCGCGCGGGTGTGCCGCTCCTCAGATCTCTTGATCTGCTCGTCAAGCAGACGCGGCAGATGACCCTGAAATTGGTGGTACAAGAAGTCCGCGACCAGATTGCCGACGGAACCAGGCTGGCGGAAGCGATGCGTCAACATCCAACTGTCTTCAATGATCTCACAATCAGCATGGTTCGGGCCGGTGAGGAAGGAAGCTTTCTGGAAGAATCGTTGCAACGGATCGCAGACTTCACCGAGCATCAGGAAGAATTGAAAGGGCGCGTTGTCGGAGCGATGGCCTATCCGGCATTTCTCGTCGTTGTCGGTGGCTTGATTCTGGTCGGAATGCTGATCTTTTTCGTCCCGAAATTTGAGCCACTCTTTGAAACGATGCGGGCAGAGGGGACGCTTCCTTGGGCCACAATTGCGCTGCTAACCGCCAGCAGTTTTCTGCAGCGATACAGCTGGGTACTGCTGATCATCATCGGAATTGCTTCGTATTTCATTCAACGTTATTTCGCCAATGATGTCGGTCGACTGCGATTGGATCAAGTTCGTTTGAAAATCATCGGGATTGGTCGCGTCATCCGCAGTTTGGCCGTCGCACGCTTTTGTCGAGTACTTGGTACCTTGCTGCGAAATGGGGTGCCGATATTAAGTGCACTGAACATCGCCAAAGATGCGACCGGCAATCGCGTCATCAGCGCAGCGATCGCTCAAGCCGCAGATCACGTCTCTTCGGGACGATCGCTGGCACAACCCTTGGCCGAATGTGGACAGTTTCCCGTCGATGTCCTCGAAATGATCGCCGTCGGTGAAGAGGCAAACAATCTGGAACAGGTTTTGGTCGGAATTGCCGACAAGATGGAACGTCAGACGAATCGCCAACTGGATTTGGTGGTGCGATTGCTCGAACCCTTAATGCTCGTGATCATGGCGGGTGTAATTTTATTTGTGCTGATTGCCCTCATGCTGCCGATCTTTAATAGCTCGTCCATGACCGCCGTGGAAACCCTCTTCAGTCGTGGTCTTTGCTGAACGGATCCCAATAAATCCCTGGTTCACTTCGGAGTCACAGGTTTGGCACCGCTTTTTCGATCGCGTTCAAGCACGCCAATCGGCAATCTCTGCCGATCTGCAATGTGAATCTGCGTGAGATGCGGTTTACCCAGCTTCAACAGCCGATGTATTTTGATAGCCATCGCCTGGCGGAATGAGTGCAAAGAGGGACTTTCGCACTGCAGACCGATTTCCGCAGAGTTTTTGCCGGTCAACGCTGGCGATGGTGAGGGAGATCCATTGACATGTCCAGCTTCGGTTTCAAAAGATCACGGCTTCCTGCGTTTGGTGTCAAGAGCTGGCTCTGCTGTCTCGTCGTGACGTTGACGACGTTTCAAGCCGTTCGCGCCGAAGAGGACGCGGGGAGGGCCAGTACCATGCTTGAAAACTTGAAACAACGTTCGGCTGCAGAACGCTGGGAGCGGGTGAAAAAGCAATATCCCGCAGAAACTCCGGCCCCTCGGCGCAGTGTCCCCGCTACGCTTTCACGCGAACAGCAGCGTACGGCAGCAGACGACGCCCTTCCTCCCTTACCGGCTGACGGCTTTTCGATTCCTCGATTGGCTGGATTACCGGTCGAGGATTCCGCCGACTGGATCCGTCCAGCCCTCCCGGTATTCGATCAAGAGACCGACGAAGCAGAAATCGATTTTGCACCCGAATCGTTAAGCCCGACTCAAGTGGCCGACCTCAATGCCGCCATCGAGAACACGACTCTCGAAGGGACCGTCAAAGATCGCGTCATCGAAAACCGTACCGCGAGCACCGCCGTTTCCGCGACATCGAATCAAAATCCGATCAGCCCAACTCTTAACGACCAGCCCAATCAGACGGGGCCACGAACCCCGATGGAACGGATGATCAGCAGCATCAAACCGTATTACGATCGCGATCAAGATCGTGATATCCGACAGTTTGCAATCGAAAAAGGGAAAGAAATTAACATCCCCTTTAATCCAAAAGCCTATGAAGAAAGATCCTTCCCCCAAATTCGACTCGCTTGGGAAGCAAGCAATTTCTGTTATCAACCACTTTATTTCTCGGACCCGGCACTTGAGCGATACGGTCACGCGCACCACCCACTCATTCAGCCACTTGCCTCGCTGGGTCGCTTCGGCACCCAGGCTCTCTTCCTCCCCTACCAGATGGCCATCACCCCCCCTTGTTCGTATGAATCTCCGTTGGGCTACTACCGACCCGGCGAATGCGCACCGAAACTGCACTATCAGGTTCCTTTGAACGCCGAAGCGGCAGTCGTCGAAGCAGCCGTCGTGACCGGCCTATTTTTTGTGATCCCATAACATTGCGTTTCTGCTGGGGGATGGCCAATATAGTGAAATGACGGACTCACTACCCGAACCTGATCCGGAACCGCTTCCCAAGCCCCGCAGCCTGTGGTCGTTGATTCCTCAAAGTCTGATTCACCTCCCCCCTACGGAAGCTTCTGTCGATGCAGATTTGACAGGACCGGCAACCAACCGGACGCCTCACAGCCTCTTCAAGGTGATGCGGCGGGGAATGGCGGGAAATCCCCAAGCGGACAATACGATCTCGACGAGTTCCGAGCATCGCGATCAAGCTGAACTGCACAGCAGCGAATCACAAACTGTCGCCGATACTGAGCTGCCTCAAGTCATCCCTTCTGTGG
>JBIKZJ010000573.1:0-3478 GCA_044354755.1 Schlesneria sp.
TGGTGATTTCAGCCCTACAATCGTTGCTGACGGAATTGCGACATGCCCGAGTGTCGCAATCCGTGAGTGAGGCCTAACCCGAACAGCTTGACAAACCAGCCATTGTCGATATGTTGGAAGATGATTGCCTGCCTGTTTCGCCCGCCTTGGATCCTCGTGATATTGCCTCAATCTCGTTTTTCGGCTGGCCAAAAAGTGCTCGGACAACTTCGCTGACACCAACCGTATCCCTTTCCGGGAGAGTCTGAATGAAAATGCAAACATTGCTCAATGGCTGCTGGATTCAAGGTTCACTGGCCGCTGTCGCCTTGTTCCTTTCTCTGGCCAGCTCAGCACCAGCGGCCCCTCCGAAAGGTCTGGGAGATCCCGGTCAGTTGGTTCAGTTAAAGCTCGAACCGAACATCGATTCCAAGGGAATCTTGTTGCGCGGCCGAGACGGTCGCCAACAATTGTTTGCCACCGGGATCTATTCGAGTGGTCAGTTTCGAGATCACACCCGTCAGGCGCAGTACACCGTTGAGCCTGCGGGAATCGTCCAAGTGGACGCCACCGGCCACATGACGCCACTACAGGATGGCCGTGCGGTCGTCAAAGCGATCAGCTCGGGCGTCGCTGCCGAATTGCCGGTGGAAGTGACGGGGCTGACCCATGATATTCCGGTCAATTTCCCCAATCAAATCACGCCGATTTTCACCAAGCTGAACTGTAACAGTGGTGGATGTCATGGTAAGGCGAGCGGTCAGAACGGCTTCAAGCTGTCGCTGCTGGGCTTTTATCCCGAAGACGATCACGAGTTTCTGGTGAAAGAGGGACGTGGTCGACGAATTTTTCCCTCGTCACCGGGCCAAAGTCTGCTGCTGACCAAACCTGTCGGCAAGTCTCCCCACGGTGGTGGCAAGCGGATGGAAGTAGATGGGTACGAGTATCGTCTGATTAGTCGCTGGATCGAGCAGGGGATGCCTTACGGTGATGCCAAGGATCCCGTTGTTGTTGGGATCAAATGTGTTCCCGAAGGTCGCGTGATGGACCGGGGTTCAGATCAACAGGTCACCGTCATGGCTGTTTACAGCGATGGTTCGACTGAGGACGTGACCCGCATGGCCTTGTTTGAAGCGAATGATCCCGAAATGGCCGAGGTTTCGGTCACGGGTTTGGTCAAGACGCTGGATCTGGCGGGCGAAGTGGCGATTATGGCCCGCTATCAGGGGCAGGTCGCGGTTTTCCGTTCGACCGTTCCGCTGGGTGCCGAGATTGCCACAAAACCACCTGTCAAGAATTTTGTCGACGAAGCGGTATTAGCCAAGCTGGACGTGTTGGGGATCCCTGCATCACCCGTTTGTGATGACGGAACATTCCTGCGTCGTGTTTCGATTGATATTACGGGAACATTGCCGACCGAAGTCGAAGTGTCAGCCTTTCTTGCCGACACCGATAGTCAGAAACGAGAAAAGGCGATCGATCAATTGCTCGATTCCCCTGCGTACGCAGACTACTTCACAAACAAATGGAATCTGGTGCTGCGAAACAAAAAGCGTGGCAACGATCAGCTCGCCCCCACCTATGGTTTCCACAAGTGGATTTGGTCGAGTCTGTACGAAAACAAACCTTATGACCAATTTGTGCGAGAAATTTTGACGGCCACCGGGAATGCCGATGACAGTCCTCCGGTCGCGTGGTATCGTGAAGTCGATCAACCGAATGAACAGGTTGAAGATGTTTCACAGTTGTTTCTGGGACTGCGAATCCAGTGCGCTCGTTGTCATCACCACCCCTTTGAAAAATGGAGTCAGGACGACTACTACGGCATGGCTGCGTTCTTCAGTCGCGTGGGGCGGAAGAACATTATCAATGGCAATAATCAGATGCGTGATAAACGTATTTTTGCCATCGACAATCAAGGCCCCGCTCAGGCCAAGAATGAACGAACTGGGAAAATGCTGGCACCGACGGGACTCGGCAGCAAGCCGTATCAAGTTACTGCCGAAGACGATCCACGGGCGATGCTGGCTGACTGGATGTCGGATCCACAGAATCCCTTTTTCGCCAAAGCACTGGTCAATCGTTACTGGAAGCATTTCTTTAGTCGAGGGATTGTTGAGCCGGAAGACGATATGCGGGAAACGAATCCACCCGCCAACCCAGAGCTCTTGAATCAGCTTTCCCAGCATTTCATTGCTAACAAATTTGATATTAAGAATTTGGTTCGCACGATTTGTCTGTCGTCGACATATCAGCTCAGCTCGCTCCCTAACGAGTACAACCTGAAAGATAAGCAGAATTTTTCACGTTACTATCCGAAACGCTTGACGGCAGAAGTTTTGTACGATGCCTTTCATCAGGTGACCTCGACGAATCAGGCTTACAATGGTCTGCCAGTCGGCACCCGTGCGATTCAATTGCCCGACGCCAGTGTTGGCCCGTACTTCCTGAAAGTGTTTGGACAACCCCAAGCGGATACGGCTTGTGAGTGTGAACGTTCACAGGAAGCCAATCTGGCTCAAAGCCTGCATCTGCTGAACAGCAGTGAAGTTCAGAACAAGATTGCGGATGGCAACGGTCGCGCATCGAAGTTTGCCAGCGACAAAGAGCATCAGGCCGATGTGAAGATCAAGGAACTGTATCGTTGGGTTTACAGCCGTGAACCCGACTCCGAAGAAATGCAGATCGCTACGGCGCATCTGGAAAAACATAAAGAGAATCCGAAGCTCGCTTTCGAAGATATTGTCTGGGCCTTGATCAACTCGAAGGAATTTTTGTTTAACCATTGAGTTATCCGAAGACCAATTCCGCTTGATTGCACATTTTTGTGCGTCGGTTTGTTTGGCCTCGCTGGAACCCGCGTTGAATCCTCATCGCGGTTTCCGGCGGTTGTTTGGGGGACATGTTGATGTGTCACGTCGACATCGTGTGATGATTCGTCCTCAAAAAGACGGCAAATGACGGATGGCGTATGTAAGCCGTTCAAAGTCCATCCGCCTCAGATTTATAGGAAAGGCGAGAGATGAAATTGATCGCCGTCTCATCGTATACAAAATTGTTGGTCGTCATCAGTGCGGTGGCGACCTTGGCGACTGCGGCGAGTGCTCAACTCCCCTCGACCCGACTTTCCGCAGTGTTTCCGCCAGGAGCACAAGTCGGAACCAGTGCAGATGTGTCGATTACGAGCGGGGTCGAACTGGAAGAGATTTCACGGCTGTTGTTTAGTCATTCGGGAATCACGGCCGTACCGAAGACGCAGGTGGTGGGCGGAAAACCCGTTCCGATTGCCAATCAATTTGTGGTTTCGGTCGCTGCCGATGTTCCGCCCGGAAATTATGAGGTTCGTGCGGTCGGGTTCTTCGGTATCAGTAATCCCCGTACGTTTATGGTCGGTGTGCAAAAAGAAGTGCTTGAGGTCGAACCGAACAATGCTCGCGAGCAGGCGAGTGCGACGGAAATCAATCAGACAATCAATGCTCGTATCAATGGTGCGGCGGAT
>JBIKZJ010000572.1:0-3478 GCA_044354755.1 Schlesneria sp.
GAAATTTACTCAGTCCATGAAACGTTTGATCCTTTTCGTACTTGCCAACATGGATCGATAAGGCAGGGCGTTCGTCAACCGGTCGAAAGCTCCCCGCACTTCCCTTCAGCTTGATGGCGACATTCTGGTAGGTCTTTTTTCCGTTTTCGTACAGGGTCCCCTGAACGTAGGGGCGGGGAGCACCAATGACGAAGCTGCGCGGGCCGGCTTTCAGTTTTTCGAGTTCGAATTCGGAAATTTCGATCCGCAGTTCAGGAATCATCCCTTGCGTGAAAAAGGCATCGCTGGAACTGAGGCTTTCGGGAGTCGGTTTGGGCTCATTATCGTCATCCGACTTATCGCTTTTGGGAACAGGGGGAGGGGTGATTGAGGGTGCGATGGTTGGAGCTGACGGCGAAATTCCCGGCGTTAACGAGGCGGTGTTCGCAGCGGCGGCAGGCGTCGTTATCGCCAGATTGGACGGGGTTTCGCTCGCGGGAGGGGCTGGGAGTTCCGCAGAGGGGCCTGATCGCCGCATGGCCAGGCCGATCCCAACCAGCAACACCACCGCCACGCCGATGCCAATCATCCGCTTCAGGCCACCGTCACCGGATGTTCTTTTGCTACGAGATTTTTTTGGGGTCCGTATCCGGGATGTCGCGGGAACGGGATCATCCGAATCCAAGTCATCCTCATCGTCATCGGGAACCTGAATCGCTTGCGCACACAGTGGGCACTTGATCCTGCGGCCCCGCTTGGCGTCCGCAACACGAATCGTTTTATCGCAGCCGGTGCATGTCACTGAGAGGGGCATCGCTTGTTCCGGTCAGGGGCAGATTCGTCCTGGTGAGTTGGACGTTGAGAGAGATTTTTTGCCGAACGCTTGGTATAGCGAATTATCAAACAGACCTCAACCAGATCCCTCGGTCGTTACGAACGATCGGGTCGTTACCTTTCCGCAACCGTTTTGCAACGATGAGGAATTGCAACGATGAGGAATTGCAACGATGAGGAATTGCAACGATGAGGAATTGCAACCGGTGTTCAGTTGGAAACGGCGGCTTCCCTCGTTAACGTCACTATGCGTCTTCGTGTTTTCCAGGAATAATGTCTCTGAGTCAAAATTCCTGTCCCGAATTGAGAGGGTTGATTTGGATCGCCGATCGATCAACGACAATCAAGGTTCACCTTTGGAACATCCCCCTTTATCACCTGTCGATGCGGATCAGCCCCCGAGCGGTGAAATGCCGGCGAAGGTTGTGCAGGACTTCGCAATGTCACCCAGCCTGGGGAATCCCGCCGCTGGCAAGAAACGACAAGGGGCGTTCGAGCTGAAGTTTTTGATCGACGGGGATCAGGCGGCAGACATCATCGGATGGGCTCGGCATCATCTGGAAGCAGACCCCCATTTTGATCCGGAACTGGGCGACGGATATCACGTCAACAGCTTGTACCTCGATACTCCGCAATTTGATGTGTTTCATCGGCGCGAGGGCTTCTGTCAGCAAAAGTATCGATTACGCCGCTACGGGCGCGATGCTTTGGTCTGGTTTGAGCAGAAGCGGAAGCGAAAGGGGCTGGTCCGGAAACGACGCGTCCCGGTCGATCAGGCCGAGATTCCCTTGCGACTGGATCAACCGGCTGAAGTCGAGTGGCCCGGGCACTGGTTTCGCCGGAAGTTGGATGAACAGCAGCTGCGTCCCGTCTGTCAGGTGACCTATCAGCGGCTGGCACGATTCAAGAATACGGACGAAGGGGTCGTGCGATTGACGATTGATGATCGGCTGCGGGCCTCCCCGGCCGAAGGATGGACAATCCCTACCGGGTCATTAGAGGGGGTCAGTTTACTCGAAGGAAAGCGCATTCTCGAACTGAAGTTTCGTGGTGCCATGCCGGGAATGTTCCGCCAACTGGTGGAAGAGCAGCGATTGCAAGTCACGTCATTCTCGAAATATCGAACGAGCGTCGCGGTCTGTATTCCCCCGGAAATACGGGGTGATGTCGCGACAACGTCTGCACCGGAACCCGATTGACCGGACGCCGATTAACAGGTCGAATGGGGCTGAGTCGATGAGGGGGCCGTGTTGGATTGGTGATGCGTCCTGAAATTGAAGGAACCAACCATGTTGCCTGATCGACCAAAAACCTTGGCAGCCACGCTACGGATGTTGATTGGGCTCGGCTTGCGGACGTATTTGCTCGCCATGACGCCCATGACCTTTTTTCAGCGATCGCTCATCTACCAGCCAACGCGCTGCGCACCGCTGATCGCCAGCAATTCAGGCACCTCGCATCCGATGGTTGACCTGACCGTTCGAGCACATGACAGCATTGAACTGCATGGCTGGCTATCACTCGCAGCGAGCGTTCCTGCAGCCAAAGCCGTCGATGTCCCAGGCAGCCTGGCAACAGGGGGACCGGTGATTCTCTATTTTCCCGGAAATGCGGGCAATCGCGCGAAGAGATTCAGTCAGTTCGAGGTGCTCACGTCACTGAAAGCCCATGTGCTGCTCGTCGATTATCGTGGTTATGGAGACAATGCGGGTAAGCCCTCGGAACAAGACTTTGCCCGCGATGCCCGCTCGATTTGGAATCAGCTCACAACGGAACTGGGGGTTCCGCCGCATCGCGTGGTGATTTATGGCGAGTCTTTAGGGGGTGGCGTGGCGACGTGGCTGGCGAGTGACCTTTGCCGCGAAGGGATCGAACCGGGAGGCTTGATTGTCCAGTCAACGTTCAGCTCATTGGTCGCGGTGGCCCAGGCCCAGTTTCCGCTGATCCCCGTTTCCTGGTTGCTCGTCGACCGCTATCCCTCGGACCGTCGGATTCTCGATGTCACCTGTCCCATCCTACAGATTCATGGCCAGCAGGATACGATCGTCCCCCTTGCAATCGGACAGCGACTCTTCGATGCCGCCCCCGCCACGTCGGCGCAGAGAATTCCCAAACAACAACTCCTCATGCCCGAAACCGATCACAACAATGTGTATGGCTGGCAAAGAGATCGAGAAATCCTGATAAATGGCCTGAGTCGATTTTTTGCGGTCATCACTGAGCAGTGTACTGCTGAGCAGCCCACTGACGGAGCACAACCGGTCCCCCCAGATCGCGCGGTGATTCCACGGCAGCCTGCCGATGTCGGGTTCCACTGGCCGATCGATGGAACCCTGCTGATGACGCTGGTGCTTGTGGGACTCGCAGAAGCCCTCTGGTGGCTCGCGCGCACCAAATCACGGCCAGGATTGTCGGATCACACCAATTCACCTGAATCGGGTTGATCCCGATCCCTTGTGCAGGAGCCATCCGACCGTTCGGCCGAACGGTCGGATGGGCGATTGCTGCTGCGCGACGGGTTGACAATTAACCCGACCGTGTTACTTCAACTTCTCTTGCAGTCGGTGCAATTCGGTTAAGGCCGCCATCGGTGTCATCTGATCGACTTTCATTTGCCGCAACTCGTCGATGATGGGATGTTCTTCCTCTTCGAACAGGGCCAGCT
>JBIKZJ010000194.1:0-11460 GCA_044354755.1 Schlesneria sp.
GCTCACGGATCATTTTATCCGTCACATCCGGGTTCAGATCTTTCTGAAACAACATCTGCAAAACAACTTCACGGGCTTGATGACGGCGGGGTGACATACAGCAGCTCAAAGGAGGGCAAAAGCGAGAACCGAGACACAGTTTTCAGAGATCAGAGATCAGAGATCAGTTTTTAGTTTTCAGTTTTCAGTTTTCAGAGATCAGAGATCAGCTACGAGTGATTCCGAATCATCAAAGGCCTTGAGATTTCATTTGCGTCAGCAGATTGATCATCTCGATCGCCGCCAGTGAGGCTTCAATTCCCTTATTGCCCGCCTTGCCCCCCGCACGATCCAGCGCCTGGTCCATCGATTGGCAAGTCAGCACACCAAACGTGACAGGAATCCCGCTGGAAAGCGCCGCCTGCATAATCGCGGCGGCCATCGGGTGATTGATATATTCGTGGTGCGAGGTCTCACCCTGAATCACCGCACCCAGGCAAACAACGGCAGCAAATTTGCCACTCTCGGCGAGGCGTTTGGCAATCAGGGGGATCTCGAACGAGCCGGGGACGCGGACCACGGTGATCATGTCGTCCGTGATACCATGACGACGAAACGTATCCACCGCCCCCGCCAGCAGTCGCTCGGTCACCAGATCGTTAAATCGGGACACAACGATCGCGACTTGAACCGGACTGGCAAGCAGATTTCCTTCCACAAAGTTTGGCATCAACAAAATCCAGGGATGAAGACAATTCGATTCGAGACAAATTCAGCAAGCAGTTTTTAGTGAGCAAGCAGCGTTTTATACAGCAAGCCGAGCCTGATTCCGCAAACAGCGTTTCAGGCCGACCGCCGATACGAAGAAACTCTCGATTAGTTGAGGTTCATGGTCATGAGGAACTCTTCGTTATTTTTCGTACGACGCATGCGGCTGGTCAGCAGTTCCATCGCCTCGACCGGGTTCATGTCGTTCAGCACGCGACGAAGCAGCCAAATCCGACGGAGTTCGTCTTCGGTCAATAACAACTCTTCGCGACGTGTGCCCGATTTATTGACGTCAATCGCCGGCCAGATCCGCTTTTCGACCATGCGGCGGTCCAGATGGAGTTCGGTGTTACCGGTCCCCTTAAATTCTTCGAAGATGACATCGTCCATTTTGCTGCCGGTGTCGACCAAAGCGGTGGCAACAATCGTCAGACTCCCACCCTCTTCGACATTCCGAGCGGCACCAAAGAAGCGTTTAGGGTGCTGCAACGCATTGGCATCGACACCCCCGGTGAGGATTTTACCCGAATGAGGACACTCGGTATTCCAGGCGCGAGCCAACCGCGTAATCGAATCGAGGAAAATGACCACGTGCTGGCCATACTCGACCATTCGTTTGGCCTTTTCGATGACCATTTCCGAAACTTGAATATGTCGGCTGGGTGGTTCATCGAAGGTACTGCTGATGACTTCGCAGTTTTTGCCTTTGACCTGCCGCTCCATATCGGTCACTTCTTCTGGTCGTTCATCAATCAACAGCATGATGACATAGACATCGGGGTCGGCTGCCAGCACCGCTTTGGCAAGTTTTTGCAGCAGGATCGTTTTTCCGGCTTTGGGGGGGGACACGATCAGTCCGCGCTGGCCCATCCCAATCGGGGCGACCATGTCGACCACGCGTGTGCTCAGCTCATTCGGGTCACTGCAAAGTTTCAGCCGACGTGTCGGATGGAGTGGTGTCAAATCGTCAAAAAAAACTTTTTCCGTCAGCAGATTTGGATCTTCGTTGTTGATCGCTTCAACGCGCAGCAGAGCAAAATAGCGTTCGTTCTCTTTCGGCGGTCGAATTTGACCGGCAACCATCGCTCCGTTTCTGAGACCAAAGCGGCGAATTTGGCTCGGCGAAACGTAGATATCGTCGGGACAGGGGAGGTAATGGTAGTCAGCGGCACGCAGAAACCCGAAACCATCCGGCAGGATTTCTAACGTCCCTTCTCCGAACATCAGGCCATTCATTTTCGTCCGCTCTTTGAGGATCTTGAAAATGAGGTCCTGCTTCTTCAGGCCAGTGTACTCGGAAATATTTTCTTTTTTGGCGAGGACAATCAGATCCTTCATCGTCAGCCGCTGCAATTCGGCGATGTGAATATCTGATCCGCCCCGCTTGATTTCTTCGTAACGTCCATCCGCCACAAAATGACTGGCATCGTCATCTTCGACATCAATGATGGGGGCCACTACCGCAGGCTGAACGGGGGCTAAAGCGGGCTCGCGGTGCTGTGACGACTCACGCGTGATCGGCGCCTCGCCGCGTCCCATCGAAGACGAAAGGGGACCGGCGTCAGGAAGATCCCATCCGGGCGGAGACGAAGGGGTCGCCGATGTGGTGCGCGGATACGATGGTCGGGGCTTCATGTTCATAATAATTTGGGATGGGTGTGTTCGAGGAGTGAATTCAGGGAACGTGATGCCGGTTACGGAACCGCTTCGACGAGCACGTTTCAGTCGCAAGGGAAATGTTTAACAGGGAAAGATGATTCTTGAGCAGTAGGATTGTTGTTGCAATTTTCGCGACAGAATGCAACTGTTAAATGTTCAGATTGAAAAATTCTTGAAAATCATTTTCTGAACCCTGCTTTTCGGCCCCTTTCAAGAGCAAAATCCCCATACATCGCTGACATTCGCTTCATTTTCACCCGCTACCTATGCACGGGGACTTGTGGGCCAGATCGCATCAGCCCGCAAGTCCCACAGAGTGTTTTGGCATGGCATCCCGACTTACACGTCCAGATCTTTCACATCCAGGGCATGCCGTTCGATGAATTCTCGCCGTGGCTCGACCGCATCACCCATCAGGACTCGAAACATTTCGTCGGCAGCGGCGGCGTCGAGCATGGTCACTTTCAGCAGTGTCCGCGCGGCAGGATCCATGGTGGTATCCCAGAGCTCTTCGGCATCCATTTCGCCCAGTCCCTTAAAGCGAGTCACCTTCATGCCCCGCTCACCCAGATCGCGTAACTGTGGCAGCAACTCTCGCAAACTCGTCATCTTGACCGTGTGATCGTCTTGCAGAATTCGGAAGGGATAGAACGTTTCGCCATCTTTGGCACCGGGGGGATACAGGTCGGGCAATCGGATTCCGTATCCCTTGAGTTCCCGCAGTGCATCGTTGATCGTGCGCATTTCGTGCAGGTCAATGATTTGCAATAACCCCTCTTTGGGCGTTCCTGGTACGGGTGGCGTTGTGGGGGGAAAACCATTCTTCAGTGGTGCGGGTGTCCCATTGGCTTCGCCGGCAATTTCCAGTTCTTGCCCCCGCTTTTTCTCTTCGGCTTGCACAAACTGCTCAACTTCTTCACGGCTGTAGAACCATTGCTCTTGTTTCCCCAGGAAGACCCGGTATTGGGGGAGCGGTTTTTCAATGTCAGGGGATTGACGATGCAGATATTTGAGGGTGATTCCGCGACGCTCTAACAGTTCGATCGGTTCTTCCACTCGTCCCAACAGTGTCACAATTCGTCGCAGGTGATCCCCTTCGATGGTGTCACCGTTCGAGAAAACCACGCGACTGCCGTTGAGCCCCAACTCCATCAACTCGGTCACCATCCGCTCGTGCGTCTGGACATAACGACTTTTGTTCCGCTGAGTCACCTTGTACAGCGGTGGCTGAGCAATGTAGATACAACCATGCTCGACCAGAGGTTTCATGTGACGGAACATGAACGTCAGCAGTAAGGTCCGGATGTGACTGCCGTCGATATCGGCATCGGTCATCAGGATAATCTTGCCGTAGCGGCGTTTGGTGACGTCCTCAAACTCGGCCATCGGTGGAATTCCGATTGCCTTAAACAAATTGGCGATTTCGGTGTTATCGAGGATCTTGATCAGCTGTGCTTTTTCGACATTCAGAATCTTGCCCCGCAGCGGCAAAATGGCCTGGATATTCGAGTCGCGGCCCGTGTCGGCTGAGCCACCAGCCGAATCCCCTTCGACGAGGTACAACTCGGTGATGTCGAGTTCGCGGCTGCGACAGTCACGCAGTTTTTCGGGGAGCCCTCCCGAGGTCAATGCCCCCTTCCGTCGCACCATTTCTCGTGACTTGCGTGCGGCCTCACGCGCTTCGGCAGCCATCAGCCCCTTTTGTGCAATCCGTTTGGCGATGTTGGGGTTTTCTTCCAAAAACTTGGTCAATTGCTCGAAGACGACCGAATTGACGATCCCTTCCACTGCGGCATTCACCAGCTTTTCCTTGGTCTGACCCTGGAACTGAGGGTCCGGAACCCGCACGGCAACCACTGCCACCAATCCTTCGCGGAAGTCATCGCCCGCCGGAACAATTTCCTCAAACAGCTTTTCTCGTTTGCCGTAATTGTTAACGGCTCGAGTCACAGCCGCCCGGAACCCGCTCAGATGGGTCCCCCCCAGGAAGTTGTTAACGCAATTACCGAAGGTCCGGACATTCTCGTTAAAGCCGTCGTTGTGCTGGATGGTGACAGCCACTTCGACCCCGTCCAGCAACCCATTGATCCGAATAATCGGTTCGTACAGAGGAGTCTCAGTCCGATTCAGCCATCGCACAAACTCGACAATCCCATCGGGATAACAGAATTCGTTCTGCTCGCCAGAACGCTCGTCCAAAATCCGAATCCGGACACCGGCATTGAGGAACGCCAGTTCTTGCAGACGCTTTTCCAGCGGCTCGAAGTTATAACGGGTGTCCGGGAAGATATCAGGATCCGCCTTGAACGTAATTTTGGTTCCGGTGGTGTCAGACTTGCCCAGCTTTCGCAGTTCAGTCGTCGGTTTACCGCGGGCAAAATCCATCGTCCAGACATGACCCTCGCGGCGAACTTCGGCTTCGAGCCATTCCGCTAGCGCATTGACCGCCTTGATCCCGACGCCGTGCAACCCCCCCGTGCCGACCTTATAGCCCCCCTCGCGATTGAATTTTCCACCCGCGTGAATGTTGGTGAGCACCACTTCTAATGCCGATTTATTGTCCTCTTCGGGCATCGGTCCGACCGGAATTCCGCGACCATCATCCGACACCGACACGCTTCCATCCGCATGAATCACGACCGAAAGATGCGAAGCATGCCCATTGGCACACTCGTCAATACAGTTGTCGACGAGCTCATAGACGAGATGATGCAAACCAAGTGTCGTGGTGTCGCCAATGTACATCGCCGGTCGATGACGAATCCCTTCCAGTCCCTTCAGGGCCTGCAAATGCTCGGGCCCATATTCGCTGGCGGCCAGTGCGTTCGCGGTGGCTGTGGCGGCGGCAGCCTCGGCTGCTGTAGGAGGGGTGACGGGAACTGCCGTTGCCAGCGCGGCAGCGGTTGCCTCGGCAGGGGTCACGGGGGTTTCGCTCGTCGGCGTGATGTTCGAATCGGTCAAGGGAGATCTCCGTGTCGAATTGAAAGTCCGTTTCAGCAAGCGTCGCTTACTGTCACATCCCTGAAGGTACAGATCATGTTCCGCTTAATTTAAACTTCAGCGTTTGAATCTTTAAATGGGGCGAATGTTGTTTGAGTCGTTGCAAGATCTCTGAGCCCGTAAACGCAGCCAGTTCATTCAGCAGAGGGGCATTCTCGACCGAGACCGTTAATGTTCCCCGACTAATCCGGAGGGGCCGCGACTGGGCGGCAACGTCAGGACCCGCAACCTGCTTCCAGGCCGATTCTAACTCGCTGTCACTACGAACCCTCGCAAAACCACGAATTGCGATCAATTCGCTCAGGGCGACAGAAAGGGGGAGTGGGTCCCGATAAGACATGCGTTCAGTTTTCAGTTTTCAGTTTTCAGTTTTCAGTTTTCAGTTTTCAGTCGAACGGGGAACCCCGCGAATCGGGATCATCGACTTTTGCACGCACGATGGATTTTCTTGCGCAGCCTGACAAAACGTCCACTGTGATTGGGGTTGATTCCGTGGCTTACCGATCCCGCGAAAGTGGCATCACCACATAGGTATAATTGTCCTCGGTGGTGAGAGCGGCTCGATCATCGTGGCTGATTAATTTGAGATGAAACTGCGATCCCGCGTCGAGTACCTTGAGAAAATCAGCCACGTAGCGTGGATCAAACGTAATCGTCATTTCCGGTCCCTCGTAAGCGATCGGCATCTCGATTTTGGATTGACCGATCTCTGCGGCCTGGCTGTTGAGCTTGAGTGTTCCTTTGTTGAAGACAAAATCAACCCCGCGACTCTCTTCATTCGTCACGATCATTGCCTGACGGACCGCAGAAAAGAAGGGGGCCACGACCATGTCGATCGTCGCGGTGTAGGCATCGGGAACAACCTTGCGGTAATCCGGGAACCGGCCTTGTACCAGCTGACTGGCGACGGTCGTTCCCTGGCAACGGACAACAATATCATTGAGATGCAGGGCGATGTGTGCCTCACCAGTCCCATCCCCCAGACACTTTTCGATCAGCCCCATCGCCTTCGAGGGGATCACGGGAGAGACGGCAGGAACCTCGGGCCTGCCGACGACACTCGAAGCACAGCTCACGACCGCCAAGCGGCGACTATCGGTGGCGGCGAGTGTTAATCGATCCAGCCCCAGTTCCATCTGGATTCCGCCGAGTGCGTAACGAGTGCTCTCGCTGTCGGTGGCAAAAATCGTTCGGCGAATCATCATCCGCAGTGCCGCAGCCGGAACGACAAAGTAATCCGACTCGTCAAACGTCGCCACTTCCGGAAAATCGGCGGGGTCTTCAGCAGACAACCGAAATTCACTGTAGCCGCAACGAATCCAGGTTGCATCGGCGGTGACTTCGAGTTTCACAACATCATCGCTGAGCTCTCGCAGCACGGCGAGCACGCGTGAGGTGGGGAGCAAGGCTTCGCCGCGCGAGTCGGATTCGATATCGGGTACGTCGCAACGCATCCCGATTTCACTATCGTTCCCGATCAACGTTGCCTTACCACCGCCGACTTGAAGTTTGACGTTCTTCAAAATGTCTTTGGTTGTGCGAGTCGGAACGACTCCAGCCACTGTTTGAAATGCCGCCGTCAATGAGTTTCGCTGGCAGGTCAATTGCATAGTGTTGTGCGTATTTTAAAGGGAAGTGACGGTCCATGACGCCCGAGCTGATCGGGCCAACCTCCGGCTGGATTTTTCTTTCCAGCTGGACGCGATATCTTATCAGAAATCAATCGTTCCTGCATCCGAACCGACGCCAAAACTGAAATGCGACCATTCTGCGATTGTTCGGGAATCGCGACTGATCCCAACGAAGAAACCTACCGTCGGGTGTGCAAGGTGGCTACCGGTCCTGACGCCATTGATCAACCGCCACGGCAATAATGATGATGACCCCTAACAGCATATCCTGAATGGGGTTGGAAACCCCCAGTGCCGTACATCCACTCGTGATCACAGACATGATCAACGCCCCGGTTAACGTCCCCAGCACCGAGGCACGGCCACCATTCAGGCTACCACCCCCAATGATCACCGAAGCAATCACCTTTAATTCCAGCCCGGTCCCGGACGAGGGATTGCCGACGGTCAGCCGGGAAAACTGGTACAAACCCGCAATCCCCACGAACAGCCCCGCCAGCGTGTAAATCGCAATTTTGTTCCCACGGACATTGATTCCACACAGCCGAGCCGTCGCCTCGTTCGAACCAATCGCAAACACATAACGGCCAAACACCGTGAAATGCAGCACCCCCGCCAACAGGAGGGCTAAACCGAGTGTCAACCAGACACCGACCGGCATTCCCTGAACCAAGGCTGTCGGCCGAATACTCAGCAGATCCGCAAATTGACGGGGAACTTGGGTCGCCAGATCCGGCCGTACGGTGGTACTGTCTGCAACCCATTTCGCCCAGCCCAGATAAAGCTGCATCGTCCCCAGCGTCACAATAAACGGAACCATTTTCAGATAACTGATTAACAGCCCGTTCACCAATCCACACAGACAACCTGTGCCGATGCCGACGATCAGTGACAACGCAGGGGTCCAGGGGGTCCACCGAAGCGAGGCGGCTTTCACCACCTCACATTGCCGGGTCAATTCCGTGACTCGTTGGGTGAGTGCCGCCACATCCGTTTCGCTTTTGGCGCGGCGCAAATCGTCTTCAGCCCCCTTGAGTTTTTGGGTGACACCCGCCACGTGGTCACCCACTGCCAGACGCAATGCCAGATCTTCTTTGAGGCTCCAAGCCAGCATCGTGGCCGACAGGGCAATCGCCGTTCCGACCGAAAGATCAATTCCGCCCGAGATGATGACGAGAGTCATTCCGAGTGCCGCGACCGCCACAATCGCCGTTTGCGTCGTGATATTGCGCAGATTTTGTTCGGTGGCAAATTTGGCGTCGTTTCCATGCATCCACCGATCGGCAAGGCAAAACAGCAACGTGACCGTGAATAGCGCGAGAAAGGGACGCAGCAATCCCATCAGCGAGCTCCACGAAAACCAGTGGAAGCTTGCTGGCTGGTCCTTCAGGGGGGTGGCAGCGGGGCTTGACATGATGGGGGGGATTCGGCACGGAGGGTGATCACTGAACGGGGGTGGTCACTGAACGGGGCTGGTCACTGAACGGTAGGCCGTTTGGGGTCTTTTGTCAGCGGCAGGGTCACTCGTTTACCGGTTGACGCCGACTGATAAATGGCCAGCACGATTTCGACCGCTTTGCGCCCTTCATCCCCCGTGATTCGTGGCTTTTTCCCCAGTTGAATCGCCTTGACGAAGTCCTTCAGCTGTTCCATGTGTCCGACGTAACTGATCGCCTTGGGATCGCTCGCCCCGCCAGACTCTTCTTCGCGATTCATCAGCTTATCTGTGACCGATCGATCTTTGGGCTTGGGCTTTTCAAATTGCCACAACAGAACATCATCCTGCTCAACAATGACAGAACCCGTTGTGCCGTGGATCTCGGTTTTTTTCAGCAGGCCTGGCCAGACGGCGGTGCTGGCGGTAATCGTCCCGACCGCTCCGTTTTTGAATTTGATTGCCGCCACTCCGACATCTTCCACTTCGATACGTTCATGCCCCAAAGTGGCCGTTACCGCATGAACTTCCGCCACGTCTCCCATCAACCAGTACAGCAGGTCCACATTATGAATCGCCTGATTCATATAGGCCCCGCCCCCATCCAGATCCCAAGTCCCGCGCCAACTATTTTTCACGGGAGTCTTGGTCCCTTTCGGCTGTGGCCCGTCATAATACGGTTGTGTTCGCCACCATTTGACAAACGTGTCACCTAAGGTCAGTTTTCCAAATCGTCCTTCCGTGATCGCCTCTTTCAGGGCAATATTCGCGGGACTGAATCGCGACTGAAAAATCGGGCACAGCAGCACACCATTCCGTTTGCAGGCCTCCAGAATCGCGTCACAGCGTTTCAGGGTAATTTCCATCGGTTTTTCCACGACCACATGCTTTTTGGCCTCAGCCACCTTAATCGCAGGCTCCATATGGGCACCGCTGGGCGTACAGATCGTGACAATACTGATTGCCGGGTTCGCCAGCATCTGATCCAGGTCGTGATACGGGGTCACTCCTGGATTGGCTGCGGCAAACGCGTCGGCAGCAGCAGGAATGCTGTCAAAGCAGGCGACCAGTTTGGTCCCCTTCATCCGTTTGATCGCTTCGGCATGAAAATTGGCGATCATTCCGCAACCGACGATCCCGAACCCGACCTGAGACATAGTGCACGCGCCCCACAAAAGTTGATCCACCGACTTTGCTTAAATGGAATCCCGGATTCTACCCGTAAAACCGGCGAAGTTCGATCCTGCAGGGGGAAATTCTCGCCCCCCCCGGCAAAACGACGCGAAACTTGCCGGCGTCGGGCTGCAAAACCCGAATCAACGGCCACCCGAATAAGGGGGGACCCGAATCAACCATCAAAGGACCCCTTGATCACACCACCCGCCTGAAATTGCGCATAATTCTCTTCAAATAACGCGGCCAATTTGCGGGCGCTCGATTCATAGGCAGCGGGATCCGCCCAGGCCTGTTTCGGATCCAGAATGGCACTCGGAACATTGGGGCATCTGGTCACAACCTGCATCCCGAAGATCGGGTCGGTCCTGGTCGGGACATGGTGCAGATCCCCCGCATGAATGGCGTCGATAATCGCACGGGTGTAGGCCAGCTTCATCCGGGACCCAACGCCGTAGGCTCCCCCCGTCCAACCGGTGTTGACCAGCCAGACCCTGGCCTGATGCGTTCGGATTCGCTCGGCCAGTAAGTCGGCATATTTCTGGGGATGCCAGACGAGGAACGGTCCGCCAAAACAGGGTGAAAATGTCGCTTGTGGCTCTTTGATCCCAACTTCCGTTCCCGCGATCTTGGCGGTGTAACCATTCACAAAATGGAACATCGCCTGCTCGGGGGTTAACTGACTCACCGGGGGCAATACCCCAAACGCATCACAGGTGAGAAAAATCACATCGGTCGGATGACCCGCCACACAGGGGATTTTGGCATTCGTCACGAATTCAATCGGATAAGCACCGCGCGTGTTCTGGGTGATGCTGGCATTATTGAAATCGACGTGGTGGTGTGCGTCGTCGTAAACCACGTTTTCCAGCACGGCGCCAAAACGGAGTGCCTGGAAAATTTCGGGCTCGGACTCACGAGACAGATAAATCGCCTTCGCGTAGCACCCACCCTCAATATTAAAGATTCCCTCGTCAGACCAGCCATGCTCATCGTCACCAATCAACGAGCGGCGTGGATCCGCAGAGAGTGTGGTCTTCCCGGTTCCGGACAATCCGAACATCACCGAGGATTGCCCGGTGACCCGGTCTGCGGTGGCCGAGCAATGCATTGACAAGACACCCCGCTTGGGCATCAGGTAATTCATGATGGTGAAGATCCCCTTCTTCATCTCACCGGCATACTCGGTCCCCAGAATCACCACTTCCCCGTTTTCAAAGCTGACATCCACACTGGTTTTGGAGGTCATGCCCGAGGTATGCCGATTTGCGGGAAACCGCCCGGCGTTGTAGATCACAAAGTCGGGTTCGCCAAAATCGACCAATTGTTCGTCGGTGGGACGAATCAGCATCTGATGCATAAACAAGGCGTGGTAAGGGCGTGAGCAGATCACGCGCACTTTAATTTGATGTTGCGGGTCCCAACCAGCAAAGGCATCCACAACATACAGACGATCGCGCGTGTTCAAATAGTCTTTGGCCCGCTCACGATTGATCAGAAACGAGGTTTCGTCGAGCGGAAAGTTGACGGGACCCCACCAAATATCCTGTTCCGAGTCCTGATGTTTGACCAGCCGTTTATCCTGCGGCGAACGACCTGTTTTTTCCCCGGAATAGGCGATGAGGGCCCCGGAATGAGAAATTCGTGTTCCCGGCTCATATTGAATCGCTTCCTCGTAAAGCTGCGACGGGTCCGCATTACGAAGAATTGTAGGAACATGCAGTCCATGGGTGGACAAATCAAACGTCGACATCAGCCTCTCCTGAGAGCCCTCATCATGACCATTACGAGCGCGAACCAGCGCATGATAACAGA
>JBIKZJ010000195.1:0-11439 GCA_044354755.1 Schlesneria sp.
CTGCCGCAGGGACGGGATTGGCCCCTCGCGTTCAGGTCACTGCCGATCTGCGAACCAATTCACTCATCGTCCAGGCCCCCCCACGTGACATGAAAGAGGCTGCCGAACTGATCGAAGAACTCGATGTTCCGGGTGGCGCTGTGGTCCAACAGGCTCGCATTTTTAAATTGAAAAACACCTTGGCTGCCGACTTGGTCACGGTGCTGCAATCGGCGATTGATGCAACACGAGGGAAAGAAGGGACAGGGAATGTTCCGCAGAAATCGTCGCTACTGGAATTCCTGTCGATCGACAAAGAGGGACGGCAAGTTCAGAGATCGGCGATTCTGAGTGATGTGAAGGTGACCGCCGACCCCCGCACCAATTCGTTGCTGGTCTCCGCAGCCGCCGAAAGCATGGAACTGATCGCATCCTTGATCCAGCGACTGGATGAAGCGACTCCGGAAGGGGCTCAGATCAAGGTTTTCCGGGTGATCAACGGAGATGCGATCAGCCTGGTACAAATGCTTCGCTCGTTACTTCCCCCTTCGAGTGGCCCTGCCGGTTCACCGCAATTGGCGAGTTCCCGTGACGAATCGTCGCTGGTGGCGACGCGCTTTTCGGTCGATCTCAGAACCAACAGCATCATCGCGACGGGATCGCCAGGGGACTTGCGAATTATCGAAGCCCTATTGTTGCGACTGGATCAGAAGGATGTGGAACAGCGGAAAAACACGGTCTATCGATTGAAGAATGCCCCGGCGGATGCGGTGGCAAGAAGTGTGAATGATTTCCTCAGAAGCGAACGATCGGTGCAGCAGGCGGCCCCCGGAGCGATCAGTCCGTTCCAGCAGATTGAAAGCGAAGTCGTCGTCGTTCCAGAACCGGTCGGGAATTCGCTGATCATCAGTGCGACCCCCCGTTTCTTCGATGAAATTGAAGCCCTGGTCGAAAAACTGGACGCACAGCCACCACAGGTGATGATTCAGGTTTTGATCGCCGAAGTTTCGTTGAATAATACGAACGAGTTTGGCGTCGAGCTGGGTTTGCAGGATTCATTGCTGTTTGATCGCAGCTTGATGGGAAATCTGGTCACGACGACAAGCACCGTCCAATCGTCATCCCCTTCCGGAATCCTGACCGCGACTTCGCAAAAGATTGTCGGAGCCACCAACACGCCGGGCTTTGCCTTTAATGGGGCTCCGCTGGGAAACAGTGGAAGCGCGGATTCGCTGGCCACCGCCAGTAATGTGGCGGGGCAAGCGGTCTCGAATTTTGGGGTCGGCAGCATCAATAATCAGCTGGGATATGGGGGACTGGTCCTTTCGGCCAGCAGTGAAAACGTCAGTATGCTGATTCGTGCGCTACAACAGTCCAATCGTCTTGAGGTTCTTAGTCGCCCACAAATTCGGACGCTCGATAATCAGCCCGCATTCATCCAAATCGGTCAACGAGTTCCACGAATCGTCAGTGCTTCGGTGACGCAAGTGGGATCGGTGAATGGTGTGACCCTGGAAAACGTTGGTTTGATTTTGGGCGTTACACCGCGAATCAGCCCGGAAGGGCTAGTCGTGATGGAAGTCGATGCGGAAAAATCCGAGGTTGATGTGGTCAACCAGGGGATTCCAGTCTCGGTCTCCGCCAATGGTGCCGTCATCCGGTCGCCGATTTTCAATATCACGACAGCCTCGACAACGGTCAGTGCGCAAAGTGGCGAAACCATTATCATCGGCGGGCTGATTACCAAAAGCTCAAATGACACGGTGCGTCGGGTTCCTCTGCTTTCGGATATTCCCGTGCTGGGGAACCTCTTTCGCTACGACAGTTCCATTTCCCGACGCTCGGAATTGTTGATTATTCTCACACCCTATGTCATTCGCAGCCCGGAAGAATCGGCTCGAATCAAACGTGAAGAAGTGGCGAAAATGCACTGGTGTGCCGGTGACGTGCTGGACGTTTATGGTCCCGGGATTATTGCTGACGAAGCGGGCCCGTTCATTGACGCACAAGTCCCGGTCATTTATCCCGATGCCAATCCGCGTGGCACGCTGCAACCCGTTGAACTTCCACCGGAACCCGGTATCACCACCACAATTCAGGTGGATCAACCAACGGTGAATCTGAAAACTTCGAAACCCAAAAAGTCTGGCTTTTTTCCTGTAGTTTCTCAGAAAAAGCGCAAATAGTTCGGGAACGAACGCAGGGGAAGTCTTTGCATGAAACGACTCACTGAGACCATGATGAACCACCACCAAATTAGGCCGATGACCCAAAGCACGAGTGATCAGATTGCTGTTGGCCACACCCGTTTTCATGACGGTCTGAGGGGATTTTTCCGCAGACATCTGGTCCAAATCCGCTACCTCCTTTGCTTATCCCTGATTTGTGGCTGTACGACTTTTGATCTCAGCAAACGAATTCCGTGGATGGATTCTGATGAGATCACACAACCGACCAAGATTACAACCCTCTGGACGCACACGATTCTGAATCAGTCGGGGCAGAAGGGGGTGCGCGGTTTTGGTGGCAGGATCATGTTTCATGGCAAGGAAAATGAAAAACCAGTTCGCGTGGAAGGGACACTGATTATCTACGCGTTTGATGAAACGGATCGCGTCAACTCGATCCCCGAACGGAAGTTTGTGTTCACGCCGGAACAGTTTGAAAAACACTATAGCCTTTCCAAGCTGGGACATTCCTACAGCATCTGGATCCCCTGGGACGAAGTGGGTGGTCGGCCACGCCGCATTAATCTGCTGGCTCGGTTTGAACCGGTCGATGGGGGGATGGTGATGTCCGAGAACTCGCTGCAGCTACTTCCCGGAATTTCTCCCACCTCTTATGAAGAGAAAAGCGAGGAATTGGAGCCCGCGGAACGCGCATCCGAGGTTGAGCAGGCGAAATTTCAGCGACCCGCCTCATTGGATCGTGGGCATGATTCGCAGTCACGTCCCCTGATGGAAGATGCGGATACGATCAATTTACCATTGAGTTTCAGTCGACGCCTCAACGCGATTGATGAAGTCCCGGCGTTGAAGATCCGCGAGTCCCGCATCGATTCGTCTGTCGTTCCTGCGAACTACATCGAACCGGGAGTTGAACCGGCCCAGCGGGATCAGGCCGAGTCACCCGGTACCAGTGGAGCGGCTGCTGCGAAGGGGGAGCGTACCAATTCGGAATCCACTACTTCGCAAAAGGCACTAATGGCGCGACAGCGGGAACTCTCAGATCATTTTGGACGGCGGAAATCCCAGGTTCAAAAAGCATCAACTGCTCGATCAAGGCTCGCTCCTCCTCAGAACTCACAACTCCCTGCAGATGAACCGTCTCTCCCGTAACGGTCAGCGAGACCTGAATTGACGGATCCAAGTCAGAGAGACTGTTGAGCTGATTTTGCAGGTTCGCGCTCACCAAAGAGACGGGCCGCGGATTCTGACGGAACCCGATCGTTAGCTTGGGTTCATACATTCGCGTTCGAAGTGCTGGTGTTCGGGGTGGATTCAGCAGGTTTTCTGGAACCCGGCGTTCGAAGACTTCCAGTGCCGCAGGCTGCCCATTCAGTCCCTGTCCCACTTGTACGGCACCAACCATTTTCCTCGCGTCTTTCGTATCTTTGCCGACAAAATCACCTGCATTTCGGTTTTTTCGCATGAACCGGGCGTCACCGCTCGAGATCCCCGTGACACTGGGTGGCACGTTACCCGCTCCTGAACCGATGCCGGGGGCGGGGGTTGCCCCACCAAAACTTCCCCCACCCGAATTCGTCTGTGGCTGAAGTGGTTGGCCAAACGAGCGTGATCCAAACATCTGAGCCTCGGTCGCACTCGTCCCGATCAGTGTCAAGAAACCGGCCAACATCAGCAGACTCATCAATCGTTGCATTTTGTGATCCTCATTCCAGCGACTTGGCAAATCCGCGCGTGAAGACGGTTCATTCCCATTCCTATTTCCATTCCCATTCCGGAAATTTTGAATGAAAATGGTGATTGTCCTATCCGGTGATTGCCCTGTCCAGTGATTGGAAGTTCGACCAGCATAACACGCAGGCTTAACCCAACCTCCCCTCTCCAAAACGAGAAACTGGCTTTCCCTGATTCTCGCACGTTAGAGTTTAACGTAAACTCGGATTAAACCGGTAAGAGAATTCGGGGGAAGCGTAAAAAGTGTCGCCAAGGGGTTCATGCTGACGATGATTTGTCTGAATCGGTCGATGCAAGAACTGCGGGATTTGGGCGGTTTGATGCGAATACCGTTTTAATTTCTCAGAGAATTTTGCAATTCGATTCCGTGGAAGTGATCGGAGATCGGTCATTCATGCCGATTTTGAGAGAACGACGAGCCGAGTTCCTGATATCATTCGCGAAAAGGGGCTAGCGAGTGATTGCAACAATGTTTTCCGTTGTCATCCCCCCTGGATTGCGCCGAGAAATGGGAGTTTCTATTTTGGTCTGTTCACCAGCCTCAATCTTCAGTTTCCGGCTGTTTGCCTTGATTCTCAGCTGCGGATTCCTCGTTGGTCACGGTGGCCTGTCGCGTGTCGTCGCTGCGCAGGAGGTCACCGAGCTCCCCAATCGTGGCAGCTTTGGGCGTCTGGCCGAACCCAAGCTGGCCGAATCGCTGCAATTGACGGACGAACAACGGACCCAGATTGCGACGCTGATCACTCAACGGGCCGAAGCCTTGGGAAAAGCGGCAGTGGCAGATCGCCCCAAAATCCTCGTTGACAGCGAAAGTCTCCTCGCAGCGGTGCTGACCGATGAGCAGCGAGTCCTGTTCGCCAAAGTGACCGCAGAGCCACGGCTCCGTTTTAATTTTCGTTTTCAGCGCTGGTCGGATGTGCTGGAATGGCTGGCAAAACAATCCGACCTTTCGCTGGTCCTCGACGCACCGCCACCAGGAACCTTCAACTACTCCGACACGAAAGAATATACGCCGGTTGAAGCTCAAGATTTGTTGAATGGCGTACTGTCTACCAAGGGGTATACGCTGATTCGCCGTGGCCGGATGCTGCTGGTCATCGATGTTCAAGAAGGGATTCCCGAAGGATTGATCCCGCGAATTCCGCTCGAAGAACTCGATAAGCGAGGAAAATTTGAACTGGTGAGTGTCATGTTTCCCTTGGCGGGCCGCGAGCCGCAAGGGGTCAAAGCCGAAATCACCCCCCTGCTGGGGCCATTTGGAAAAAGCGTGCTGCTGGCGCAAACCAAGCAGTTGCTGGTCACCGACACCGCCGGGATCATGCGCGCAGTCAGTGCAGTGATTTCCTCGATTCCTGAACCGGTCACCGCCAAAGTGCCCGCTCCCGTTGCGGTCCCTGAAGTTGCGGTCTATTCCGTAAAAGCGGCCGACGCCAAGGTTGCCGAAGAAGTGCTCGTCAAAATGTTTCCTGCCGCCAAGATTGTGGCAGACCTGAAAGCGGAACAGGTTAACGCCTTCGCGACACCGATCGAGCAGTTGGCCATCAAGGGGGTCATCGAGCAGATGCAGGCCCATAACCCACCGGAAAAAAAGCCGCTCCTTGAAGTTTATCCCGTACGAGATCTTGATCCCACCCAACTGCTCGCGAATCTGACCCTGGTTGCTCCGACCGCGCGTCTGACATTCGACACGCGTCAGCGACAAATTGTGGCATTCGGCACTCCCACCGATCAGGCCAATATCAAAGCCTCGATGGAAAAACTGGTGGTATCGGGGGGAGCGATCGAACGGCAGCGACAGTTAGAGATCTATCGGATCACGAAAGCAGATCCTGCCACAACACTCACGTTACTGCAGGGCTTGTTGCCACAAGCGAAATTGTCACTGGATACCCAAACCCGTCGGATTGTGGCACTCGCATCGGCCGAAGACCATCAAGCAATGAACGCCATTCTCGAACAGTTGCAGGCACCGGACTTGGGGCCCGACAGCGCGACACTGGAATTCTATCCGCTGGAACAACCGGTCGCCCCGACATCAATCGCCTTGCTGATGACGCTGGCCCCGAAGGCCAAAATCGTGGTGGATGCCGAGGCCAAACGCCTGCAGGTTCTGGCGACCCCCGCAGAGCAGGCACTGATTAAAGCGAGCTTGGACGAGATTCTGAAAGGATTACCCGCTCCAGAAAAACGGCGACTGGTGATTTATCGCGTGACCCCCGGTCAGCGAGCTCGATTTCAGACGGTGCTTCCAGCGCTCGCGACCGATTTCCCGGATATTCGCGTTGTCCCTGAAGGCGAACCCCATGAACTTTCGATCTGGGCGAAACCGACACAACACGAGTTGCTGAAAAGCCTAATTGAAACGTTCGTTAACGACGTTCCGGACGACGATAAACCGCAACTGATCTCGCATCCGCTGCGGGCTGCCGATTCCACAACGGCATCGACGGTACTCAAAACACTCGTCCCCACCGCCAAAATTTCGCTCGATGCCACCAATAAAAATCTGGTGGCCATCGCTTCGGCGGCAGACCACAAGGTGATCACCGAGACGATCGAGAAATTGCAACCGGGAGAACTGGGTCCGGATGCTCCTGTGCTCCGCTTTTATCCTTTGAACCAGCCAATCCCGGCCACTTCGATCGCCGCCTTTGCGAAGCTGGTCCCCAAGGCGACGGTGACCGCCGACGTCGATGGCAAGTGGCTACAGGTCGTGGCAACGGTTGCGGATCACACACTGATCAAAACTCAGCTGGAAGAACTGCTGCAAGGGTTGCCCGTCGCCGAAAAACGGAAATTGATTGTTTATCCTGTGAGCTCAGCACAGCGAACCCGGTTTCAAACCATTCTTCCTTCGTTCACCCTCGATTTTCCGGATGTACGCGTCATCCCTGGGACTGAGCTGAATGAATTGGCGATCTGGGCGAAGCCGTCTCAGCACGATCTCGTGAAGGCGCTGGTGGATTCGCTGGTCTCTGACGTTCCCGAGGCGAGTCGACCCCTGCTGGTCTCGCATTCGTTGCGTAACGCCGATTCCACAACGACCACGACGATCCTGAAAACACTGGTTCCTGACGCCAAGGTTTCGCTCGATGTCACCAATAAAAACCTGGTCGCGATTGCTACGGCCGAAGACCAGAAAGTCATTACTGCGACCATTGAAAAACTGCAACCGGGCGAACTCGGTGTGGATACACCGGTCCTCCGGTTCTACCCGTTAGAGCAGCCGTTGCCAGCAACCTCGGTCGCGGCATTCGCCAAACTCGTCCCCAAAGCGACGGTGACTGCGGATGTCGATGGCCAATGGTTGCAGGTCGTGGCGACGGTGGCGGATCATGCCCTGATCAAAAGTCGGCTGGAGGATCTGCTGAAGGGGTTACCCGCGATCGAGAAACGCAAGCTGACGGTTTATCCGGTCACTCCTGCACAACGCGTTCGATTTCAGACGGTGCTGCCGTCGTTGAAGACCGACCTTCCGGACATTCGTGTGATCACTGAGGGGGATCCGAATGAACTAGCAATCTGGGCCAAGCCCTCACAGCATGAACTGCTCAAGGGAATTTTCGATGAATTAATTCGGGAAGTCCCGGTCACGGAAAAATATCAGTTGATTTCGTACCCCTTGAAGGGGGCCGACGCCACGACGGCATCGACCGTGCTGCAAACCTTGTTTCCTGGTACGAAGATCAACGTCGATGTGACGACCAATCGATTGCTGATCTGGACTCGCCCCACCGAACATGCGGCGATCAAAGAGGCCTTACAGGAACTCGACAGCGATGACGCGGGTGAACGACAGGACAAAGTCATGGTCTATCCGGTTCCGGAAATCGATCTGGATGTGGCGATCGGACTCTTGCAGTCGATTCTGCCCAAAGTTCGGGTCATGAAAGATATCAAAGCACGCACCATCGTCGCCTGGGCCAGGAAGGGGGATCAAGAGACGATTGCCCGGACCTTGGCCTCAATGCGAAGCTCGGCCGACCGGAGTGGAATGGCCCATTTGAAGATTTATCCCCCCGGTAAGGTGAATGCCGCCAGCATGCTGGAGGTCTTGCGAGTCACCCTGCCGGGAGCTCGCATTGCAGTCGACCCGAAAACCGGCGGAATCGCCGCGTTGGGAAACACGCTTGAACACGAACAGATTCAATCCGCAATCACGCAATTGTCTTCACAGTCGGTCGGTCAAACGGCCCAGCTCGTCACCTACAGTCTCGCGAAAACCGGGGCCACCACGGCGATACCGATTTTGACTCTGGCGGTTCCCGAGGCCAAGCTTTCCGTAGGTCAAGATGCCTCACAGCTCGTGGTCTGGGCTCGCCCGGAAGACCAGGTGGTCGTCGAAAAGATCGTGGAAGAACTCGAATCGGATGCTGTCGTGAAGAAGAAGTTCGAGCTGCGGGCCTACACCCTGAAAGCGACCGGTGCCGTCGCCGCCATTCCCTTACTCAATAAGGCGGTCCCCAAAGCCCTGTTCAACGTCGGGGGCAACCCGAACCGGTTGATTGCCTGGGCCTCGCCGGTCGATCACGAAGTCGTGGCACAGGTGATCCGGCAACTCGATGCCGAACATGCCCCGGATACGACCGTTGAGTTTTTCGATATTCAGAACGTCGATGCCGATGCGGCGTTGAAACTCGTACAGGCCATACTACAAAAAGAGGGGTTAGGAACCACGGTTTCCTTGATTCAAGGGACCAATCAACTTTATGTCGAGGCTCATCCCGAACAACATGAGCTGATTCGCGATGCCTTGAAACGACTCCGTTCGACTGCGGAATCCGGGTTCGAAGTCTTTCAGCTGGAAACCGTCGATCCCTATGCGGCCGAGGCCTTGATTCGCAGGATGTTCGGTGGCAGTTCTCGGGCGACCGCACCCGTGGTCGAAGTCGATGCCACGCTGCAAAAACTGTATATTCGCGGAACGAAAGAGCAGCTCGTGCGCGTCCGAGATCTTTTGGAAAAAATGGGCGAGACCGAGCTTGCACCGAAGACCGCTGATGGTCCCGGCAAGAAAGTTCGCGTGATCCCCTTTGGTGGCGATACCGCCTCGGTTCTGACCGAAATCCAGAAAATTTGGCCAAAACTAAGATCGAATGAGCTACAAATTCTGCCCCAGACCGAGCTCAAATCCAACTTACTGAAGCCCCGTTCAGCGGTGAACCCGCCAGCAACTCCCGTCACGACACCCGCTGCAACACCACAGACCTCGAAAGATGCCTCAAAAACAAAGGCTCCCGCCGCCAAGCCGGCATCGCCGTTGTCCGAAGAAGAGGAAGATGCGGATGACGACGAGGATTTCTCTGACGAGGCACTGACGGAGGCGGATGACGCTGGTGGGGATGAACCTGATTTCGAGCGACCTGTCTCGGCAAAGGGGACGAACGAGCCGAAAACGATCGAAGCGACCACTTCTGGAACAAATTCCTCGCCGGTCGTGGTCATGCCGCGAGACGGAAATATCACGATTTTCTCGGACGATACGGAAGCACTGGATCAACTCGACAAGCTTTTGCGAGCCGTTTCTGGCCCCAAGCAGACTTCGGGACGGGGCTTCGCGGTCTTTGCCCTCAAGTATGCCGGTGCCGTTTCGGTAGCGGAAACCGTGCGTCAGACCTTGAAATCGACCGCAGGGAGCAGCAGTTCGCGGACAGAAAAATCGGGGCCGACCGTGGTTCCGGATGAGCGATTGAATGCGATCGTGGTTTATGGCAGCCGGACCGACCGGGCCGCGATTGAATCGCTCTTGGAAGCTCTGGATTCCTCCGAGATCCCCGATTCCAAGGTCTCGAATCGCCCGAAGCGAGTCGCGGTCAAGAACACTTCAGCAGCACAAATCGAGCAAGTGTTGCGATTGGTTTACAAAACGCAACTGACAACCGGGGGGGGCCGCAAGGAATTGCCAATCCCTAGTGGGCTGGCCCCTGAAATTGCGGCGACATTGCAGCAGATGAACGCGATGAATTCCGGTCCACTGCTCGCATTGAGTGTTGACGACGTCACCAATTCGATTGTGGTCATGGCCCCGGCGGCTCTGGCCGAGCAAGTGACGACATTGATTGGGGAAATGGATGAAGCGTCGCTGACAGAGAATGCGAAGGGTATGAAGATTATTCCCCTGGAACACATGAATTCGACCCGCACACAGAAGGTGTTAAATCTGATTCTGGAAAAGTCTCGAAAACGAGATCGCCGCCCGTAAGGGGTCTCATCGGGAGGATTTCTGGTGAGTCATTTGCCTGCCTCACCGAAATTGCAGGTTTTGACGTAAGCTGGAACCAGAAACCTGGCGAGACGGAAAGCCGCACAGGACTCGTCGCTATGGAAAGTTCCAAAAAGCAACGTGTCAACGGGATCTCGGCCGTTGATCGTCTGCGGGGCATACTCGCAGTAGATCACACGGGAATCCTCTGCGATCAAGAAGTCCTGGCGGTGCAGATGCCGGTTTTGGAGTGAGCTCGCACAGTCCCATTGTTGTCACGGTCTTTCCATTGTTGTCACGGTCTTTGTTGATTCGATTGTGGTGGCCATATTTTGCCTCCGATCGGGTTGCCAGCACGAGATAACTTCTGCGTGGCAATAAGTCTCCTCACGCCCTACCCCGCGTGATATTAAGGCAGTCTGCGAAACCGCGCGCTGCGTAAAATTTTGTCCGCACAACGATCGTCTCGCTGATGTTGTCGCTAGGAATATCATTCAGCCGCAAGGGAGGGCGATGCAGCATTTCGGATTATTTTGAATAATTCAGAGAAAAAAAGAAATTTCTTGGCGGTATGTTGGCAAAAGCCTCGCTTTATGTGGTTGAGGGGCACATCCAGATTGGAGTGATCCGATCGAAGCCCCTCGCTTGGAATGCATGTCGAACAGGCCCCACCCATTTGGTCGCTTGCCTCCGGTCACCTCGAACTTGGGAACACCGATCACCGCGTAATTCCGCAACAAGCCTTCGTCATTTCCCCAGGAATATTGGGTTTTTGTTCCCGCACGACAGGCATATTCCCACTCCAATTCAGTCGGAAGGCGATAACCAGTCCCCTGTGAAACAAGCTGCCAATCGTCCCCCTCCGGCGGGTCCTGATCGCTGGTATTTCGGACATAGCACGGCTTGAGCCCCTCTTTGTGACTCAGCGAATTACAAAATAAGACCGCGTCAATCCAATTCACTTGTTGAATCGGGGCATCGAACATCGGTCTCACCGGGAAATTCCGTTTTTGCCAATTCAGCGGCTTGTCTTTTTGTGGGCAATCTGGGTCTTGAAGGAACTCTTGGAACTGCCCGAATGTGATCTCACGGTCGCTGAGAAAATAGCCATGTTCCAGTGTCACGTTTTCTGACTGCGATGGATTCTGATCGTTTTGAGTCACTCGAACCATCGTCCCCGGTTTGATTTGAATCATGGTCAACTTTTGTGTATTGACAAACCATTCCTGACTGGCTTTCGGCTGCGAGTCTGACTTCAAGAACGGTTCATTGACGCCCCATTTTCGTAACGCAAACCCGGCGGAACGATGCGTCACTCCATCCCCTGCGGTTTCGAAC
>JBIKZJ010000574.1:0-3450 GCA_044354755.1 Schlesneria sp.
ACTTTGCAGAGTGCTGATGAACCAGACGAGCAAATCGGAAACCGAATCACCGGCGCGGGTGGCGAGTTGCACGGCAAGACGCTGGCGGTCGCTGCGACGGTCGTTCGAAACATCGAGTAAGGATTGCAGTGCCGCCGAAACGCGATCACGAAGCGGTTGATACAGCAGAATGATCGCCAGGGCCAGCATCCCTTCCACGACGCCCAGATCAAGTTGATAACGCGTCGCGACATCTGTCACGGCATCTTTCAGAACCACGGCGTGAAAGAGCATGATTCCGATCAAGACCGCGCCATAAACCAGTGTTCGTTCCAGGATCAGCGACAATAATTGAAATCGCATCACGAAGTAAAAAAACAACAGGACCGGAATGATGGGCGAGAAACCCACGAAGTTCTGCATATGACCTGCAGTGACTGGAAACCGGTCAAAGATCGCGATGAAGGTGGTGGTGAGCAGGGCAATCAGCACCATGCTGGCTGCCAGCGAGTAATAGAATCGGCGAATCGGAGGCTCGGGCGAATCCGCCCCGACCCGGATCAGGCCAAACGCGGTGAAGCCGCTCACGAGACAAAGCCAGGTGGCATATGGGACGTGAAAACTTTTCAGTAGTTCTGGAAACTTCCCGACAGGATCCGAGGCGAGTTGCAGTGCAATGGGCCAGAGCAGCAGGAGCGGCAGGTAGCAGCAGGCCAGACGCAGGTCGATGCGGTGGCCAATCCGGAAGCTTTTGTGTTTGAGTAATCGACAGGTGCCGTGCAGCGCAGCACTGGGCATCAAGAGGGCTCCAAACGCCATCGATACCGTGGCCAGCCAACGCACGGGATTGGCGAGCGGCCCCACAGACTGGTCCACCAGAAACCGGACGAACGTCCCTCCGTGCCAGCACCAGGCTCCCAGGGCGAGCAGCAGCATCCAGACGGACACGGCACGCCAGTTATGTCGTTCCACCAACGCAAACAACAGCACCGTATCGATCACCGCCGCAGTGCCATAAACCCAGAATGGCATATTTTCGAGCATAAGACCCCTTAGCAGCGCGAGTGAACGCACGCTGTCATTGACGATACAGGCATCATTCTAACGAATTTGATGTGGTTGTCGCCTCGTACAGGATTTTGGATTGAAATGGATGCAGTAATATGGAATGTTCATTCCGCCAAGGGCCGGTTCGTCTGTTTGTGATTGACACTGGGTGATTGACACTGGATGACGGAATCAAGCAAAGATATTCGTCATGTCCCGAAGCCAAAAAAACCTGCACCCAGCGATGGAACCACTTCGTTTAAGGCCGCTTCGGGCTGAGGAAAGGATTCTGCATTCCGATTCTTTTGGCTCGGGGCCAAATTTCGATTTCATACGCGTGAATCGGAGAGGGGCCGTCAGATTCCTGCCACACGAATTGCAGTGGCCTCTGACCAAGTCCCTGACCCGGCCCCTGATCCGGAATTGTGACCTGCAACTCACCAGTCCCCGTCGCGGTGCGGCAGGTGAATTGCAGGCCAGGTCCCGCAGGGGACTCGATGACGGCCCGTTCGAGCACCGTCACATCGAGTCCTCGCACGGTCAAAATATCCCCCGGTTCGACCCGCAACAAACGGCCCTCGACGGGGGAAGTTCGAATCTGGTCATGGCTCCACCATGACCAGAGGAACTGATGCAGATCTTGCCACAGGTTGTGACTCATTCTTGCGGATCCGCAGGAATCACTTCTTGACGCAAGGCGTTTAATTCCCGTTGCAATTGTTCAGACCGCTGCAACTGGACAAACTGGCGTTCCAATTCTTCGGCATCCGGATCACCACCATCCATTCGGTCATACGCTTCGGCCAATGCTTCTTCCCGACTCACTTTCGATTCGAGTCGATGAAATTCCGCAAAGGCCGATCCCCCTTCGGCTTTACTCAGGGCGGAATTGATTTGTCGAGTCGATTTGGCTCGCGTCATCCTGGCCAGCAGCAAGCTGCGGCGTTGTCGTGCCTGGCGGATTTTCTCTTCCAAACCCTGGACCGAATCACGCAACTTACGGGTTTCCTGTTGTTGCCGTTCGTATTCTTTCGTCAGATCATCTGCACGTTCTGCCGCTCGTAACTTCTGGTCCAGCGCGGCTTCGGCCGCGATGTTATCTTTACGTTCAATGGCCGATTTGGCCCGGACCAGCCATTGCTCAGCCTGCTTGCGAGCGGCATCAACCTGTTGCCGAAGCTGAATCTCATCCGCTAAGGCTTCAGCAACACCCGCCCGGACATTTTCGAGTTCTTCTTCCATGTCAATCAGCAATTGGTGTAGCATCCGCTCGGGGTCCTCAAACCGTTCCCGCAACAGAGTCATATTCGATCGCATCACCAGGGTAAATTGTTCAAGCCAGCTCATCAGACACCTCATTTTCAGTAAAAAGGGACCACAGGCAACATACCTGCAGACATCAAACCGACACAGACACCAAACAGACCATTTCGAATTCGACTACAGTTTGCCATGGGGGCTAAGACGCAGGTTCTTTGGCCCGGTTTATGACCACTGCTCTAAGACCACTGCTCTAATTCGGCCGCCAGGCCACGCAACCGTGCCAGCACCGTTTCCCGATGATTCTCGAAAAACGCCCCCAATCCGATGATCGAGGCCCCCAGCAAAACTCCGACAATCCACAGCACAGCCGGTTCATCCTGACTGCCGCGGGCCACCAGTGCCACCAGATCCGCCACCAGGAACGCCGTACTCGTGTAGAGCAGCGAACGATTCCGCAGGCCGATCGCGACCAGCGACAGAACTGTCGAGGCCACCATCAGCGTTAGGATGTGCAACCAGCTTCCTTCCGACAGGATGTGAAACACGGGCGAGACCAGGATCACCAGCGCCCCAATCAGTCGCAGACGTTCACGATTCTCAGTAGGAATCTCTCGCTGCATCAATTTGGTCAACAGCATGAACGACAGACCAATCGGCATCAGGAACAACTGAGGATCGGACCAGCTCAAGTCCTTCCACAACAGCAGCGTGGCCAGATTCAGCATCACCAGCGAAATCACGGCCGTTCCCAGTTGACGCTGTTCGACCGCACGCCAGAAGTAAAACGCGGCGGCCCCCAGTATCGGCAAACTTGTCTCACCAACCCAAGCCCGATGCGGAGTGATCGATTGAGCCAACAAGGTCAAAGGCAAGACCGCCATCGGCAACCAATAGCCGATTCGTTCAAACGACGATGACAGGATCGCTAGTCGCGAATCGGATTTGGCCCAGCGGCCGAACAACCAGAAACACAGCCCTGCCACTAAGAACACTAAGGGTGTCCCCGCCACCGAAGGAGCCAGCAGACCGCAGAGCATTCCATAGATCATCCCCCCCAGGATGACAGCCTGTCCGTTCCAGGCACGGGCCTGATCCTGATTTCGGACCGCTCCCATGAATGTTGCCAGAGCAATCGCAACCCACGAGACCACCGCAAACAGC
>JBIKZJ010000197.1:0-11313 GCA_044354755.1 Schlesneria sp.
AAATGCGGCGGGCAGGAACCCGTTACTCCAGTTGGCCGAACCACCCAGTCCCCCAACTTGATACAGCAGCACATATCCCGGCAGGTTTTGATTGAGTGAACCCAGCCCATACGTGACCCAGGACCCAAGGCTTGGCTTGCCCCCCAGAATCGCTCCTGTGTTCATCAAATAGGTTGCCGGAGCATGATTGGAACTCTCGCTGTACATCGAATGGACCAGGCAGAGATCATCAGCGTGGCGGGCGGTGTGCGGCAGCAAGTCTGAAAACCATAATCCACCCTCCCCCTGTTGCGACCATTTCCAGGGGCCTGCCATCAATTCGTCTTTACAATGGTTGAAGACGCCACCGACTTTATCCGGGTTTTGCCTCAGTGATTCTGGGACGGGCTTTCCCTGCTGCTGGATGAGTACGGGCTTGTAATCGATCAAATCCAGGGTCGAGGGCCCCCCGTATTGAAAGAGAAAAATCACTTGTTTTGCGCGGGGGGCGACGTGCGACAGTCGCTCGGCCAGCGGATTCAGAGGATCAAACGGACTGGCATGCAAACCCGCTTTGCGTCCCTGTTCGGCCATCAGTGCGGCGAGCGCCACCCCCGCGAAGCCCCCGGCCGATCGCTCAAAAAACTGACGTCGTGACTGTGGAAATGTCAGCATGATGGCCCCTGGATCGTCAATCAGACCGGTCGTCGCCCGTGCGCATTCCCCCGGCAACGACCGTGTTCAGTCAATATACAAGAATTCATTCAGATTCATCACTGCCCGGCAAAGATCCCGCAACGATAACTGTTCCGCTTCATCAGCCGTGTGTCCCTCATGGCAATATTGCTCGTGATGCTGAGTCAGTAGCTCGCGGCACGCGGACAATTCCTCGGGGTCTGGTAAGCGACTCAACGCCGTCTGAAATATACGCTCGACGCGGCTCTTCAATGATTCCTCCGCCGCCGACCCTGTCTCCTCCGCCGTCCCTGTCGCCGCCGCCCCCTTTTCGCTCATGATCCGGGCGGCAAGAATCTGGGCAAAGCGAACCGCTTCGAGGCTGTTGAACAGCATTAAGGCCTGTGGGGCCACCACGGTGGTCTCACGGCGGGAACACGAAACGGTGGTGTCAGGCAGGTCAAACACCTGCAAAAAAGGGATTGGCAACGACCGTTTCCGGACGAGATACAGACTGCGAACATCGGTCGCTTCCAGCGGATCCTCGTACCATCCCTGCATTCGCCCACCATCCCCCCCGTCTTTCGCTTCGAGAATGCCGGGCTGCGCATGCAGTAATTCCAGCGGAACATAAGGCCAGAGCGGTTTCCCCGCGTCATACGGCCGCAACGCACCTGAGACCGCCAGCAAACTGTCCCGCAACGTCTCGGCATCGAGTCGTTTTACGTTTTGCCGCCATAACAAACGGTTTTCGGGATCCCGGCGCAGGTTTTCGTCAGGAACGCGGGTCGAGTCACTACCTCGGCTGTGCTCAGGGATCTCATAACTGGCTTGACGATAAGTGGCCGAACAGAGAACCGCTTGATGCAACCGCTTGATCGACCAGCCGTCATTCATCCAGGCCACCGCCAGCCAATCCAGCAATTCGCGATGAGTTGGACGAGACCCACTGAAACCAAAGTCATTGGCTGTCGCCACCAACCCTGTCCCAAAGTGCTGTTGCCAGACCCGATTGACAAACACCCGCGCGGTCCACGGGTTCTGCCGGGACGCGATCCATTCCGCCAGCGCCCGTCGCCGACCGGTGGTCTCTGCACGGGGAGCCGTGATGCGGGCGTCACCCGCTTCTACCACCGACGGGAATCCCGGTGCGACTTCCTGTCGCGGTTCGGAATAATCTCCCTGATAAAACAGGTGGGTCGCCGGGGCTTCCGCTCCCGAATCCGTCGCCCCCATCGCAGTCCGTGGTGACCGCTGTTGCCGTTCGAGTTCGCTGATCTGCGTGCTCAATTCCTGAAATCGGGGTTGATCTTCTGGCTTGTCCTTGTCGAGCTTTGCCAGTTCCGCGCGAACGGGGGCGACGAGTTGCTCCAGTTCGGCGTTATGACTGGCAATCACGGTTTGTTCTGCCGCCAGTTCAATCACCAGATCGTTACGGGGAGCGACCGCAGCAAAAAACGCGCGAAAGCGAAAATGGTCCGCCTGCAACAGGGGATCATATTTGTGATCATGGCACTGACAGCAGGCGAGTGTCAGTCCGAGAAAGGCGGAAGCGGTCGTATTTGCCAGATCTCCCTGTTGCTGATCCCGATGTCGTGCCTCTTCCTGAAAGATCGCCGCTGTACTGTCCCAGGGCCCGAGTCGCAAAAAGCCGGTGGCAATCAAACTGTCGACTTCCGCTGGAGTGGCAGGCGGCCCCTCGACCAATTCGTCCCCTGCAAGTTGTTCCCGAAGGAATTGATCAAACGGTTTGTCCTGCTGTAACGAACGGATGACATAGTCGCGAAACTGCCAGATTTGCGGGCGAAATTCGTCCCGCTCGAACCCTTCGGTGTCCGCATAACGAACCACATCGAGCCAATGTCTGGCCCAACGTTCGCCATAAGCGGGTGAAGCGAGCAAACGCTCGACGAGTCGCTCGTAAGCCCATGGTAAGGGATCCTCGACAAAGGTCTGCACTTCTTTTGGTGTCGGCGGCAAGCCTGTCAGATCGAACGTAACCCGGCGAATCAGTCGCCGGCGATCGGTTTCAGGGGCCGGTTTCAGCCCGGCTGCGGACAATTGCCGCTGAATAAAAACATCGATCACCTCGGACGAAAGTGTGACCGAATTCTCGGCAATCTGCTCCGCCGAAATGAAGCCTGGCACCGGATCAACACGAGGGGGCTTCAGCGACCAGAGGTCGAGTCGTTCCCCCTGAAAGGCTTGATGAACGGGGTGTTCCGGATCAGACAATTCGGACCGCAATACGCCAGGAACCGCCAATTCGTCTGCGGCGATGAGCGGTGTTAAACAGGCCCAGCAACCGAGTACAGGAACCAGTGGTAAAACGAACAAGAGGCAATCACGGGGGCGTAATACACGGGAGCGAAATAATTTCATCATCGGTCCTGCCAAAGCCCCAGCGGCGATTGCCATTCTTCCCAAGGTGCTGTCGATTACAACTCCGCTTTCGGATCCGGGCAGCACGATTCCACTCGTTGTGGGTAACTCCCCCAGAGGATTGATTCTCACCCGGTGATGCGGGCGTGTCAACGTTGGTGAATCACGATGTCAGCAGGATGCCAACGGCTTTTTAATCCCCCTTGACTTTCGGGATCCAGACAACAAAACGGACAAATCCACGGGTATGACTCGACTTCCGGTGATTCCACGCGGGAAGCGGACGAGGTGGTGACACCGGAATGTCGTTAGACAATTTTATGTCCCCTAATTTGTTTCCCCAAAAAATCACGGAAAAGACGAAGAGCACTGCTTCTCCGAAGACTCCGAAGCAGTGGCACGCTGCCACTGAGGTTAATGCCACTGCTTGTCCGCCTTGGGACAAGCAGTGCCGAACGTCTCTGGGCACGCCACCACAAATTCACCGACCGCGGTATGACGAAGTCGTGTCATCCCGCCAAGGGACGCAGATTCAACGCAAAGACGCAGGGACGCGGAGACGCCAGGAATACCAAAACAGAAAACGGGATTTTGCCTTGAACACTTCCTTGCCCCTCTCGGCATCTTGGCCCCCTTGCGCTCATTTTCCGATCGTTTTAAAAACGTGTTGCCCAAGTGTCTCCCATGGTCTCTGGCCCCGATTTCCGACCGTACGATCGCATGATATCCAATTCGTGAATGTGGGAATTATCCATTTTTTCTGTGTCTCCTTTTGTTCTGCCCTCATGAAAGTCGGTCTTGCTGTCACCTAAAATGGAAACCACTTTAGACGGCTGTGTTCCTGGCATCCCAAGGCTGATTGACACGGATGCAATCCAGGGGACACCAAGACCTAGAACTCCAAAAAATCAACTCGCGCGCCGGGCAAAGCCCGGCGAAGAAAATCCGCAGAGAAAGGCAAAAGGGTATAAAGCCAAAGAGCAGAGAATCAGACAGTAACACGGAAAATCGCTACTGAGTCCTCGAAATACGAAAACCAATGTTGCTGACACGGTCGTCAGGCGTGCTCCCGTCACGGAACGCCGAACGGGTGTAGAGTGGTTTGCTGTCCCACGACCCGCCCCGAAGAACACGGTCATTACCACCTGTTAAAACTTTGGGATTGTTTCCTCCGGATAACTTGTAGATCTGGACGTCCTCACACCATTCGTTAACATTTCCGTGCATATCGAACAGGCCGAACGGGTTTGCCAATTTCTTGCCGACTTCGTGTGCATATTGCTCTGTTTTCGCAAAACCGCCGTACCAGTCATACCGATCCAATTCCGAATGATTATCTCCGAAGCTAAAGCGACTGGATGTTCCCGCGCGGCAACTCCATTCCCATTCCGCTTCGGTGGGAAGCTGATAAGTGTCCCCATCACGCTGGCTCAGTTTCTTCAGGAACTCCTGGACGTCCTCCCAACTGACATACGTCGCCGCATAATCCGGACCTTTCTTCACAAGCGGCTTCCCCTTCCACGGCGTCGTCCCCATGACTTTTTCCCATTCGCCCTGTGTCACCTCCGTCTTCCCCATCCAGGATGGTGCGGTCAAAGTCACTCCCACCTGTTCCTCGGAACCAGTGTTCGCCGTGATTCCCATCGTGAATTTCCCCGGTGGGATGATCACCAATTCCATCCCGAGGCTGTTCTTTTCGATCACGTTTTTCCCTAACGATTTGGCCAATAACTCTTGGGCCGCTTTCGCTTGTGCTGCTGTGAAGGGCCACACCAGCGGTGCATCCTCTACCTTAGCAGCGGGGGACGACGGGGTGGGAACGGGATTGACCGGTTGTGTCGGGCGAATTCGTGATCCCGCCGATTTCGGCAACAATGACGGTAGGCCGCGTGTCCGGTTCAACAGTTCCGGGTATTGCTCCGCTCTCAGCGTCACTCGGGAATAGGCTTCGACATCTTGCTTCACGAACTTTTCCAGATCCGGCAGCGTTCATTCACCCTGCTGATCGGCTGCGTCACCTTTCAGTCCGCGAATGACGGCGTGAAAAAAGACTCCGTGCGAAATGGGCTTGCTATCCGAGCCATCGTCGACCCGCTCCCGCCCCACCTGGCCTTAAGTACAACTGAAAAACGCCGCGATTCCCCCCGGCGGCTGGGGAATCGACGGACGCGTCTTCGACGCCAATCCGTCCTCGGGTAGATTGTTTCTCGCCTCCGGGGCGAGCGTCTCTTCCCGACAGGCATCGACCAGCAACAGCTTGAATTCGGCGTTGCATTTTTGCATGTTCGCGTAGATCTCGTCGATCGAAATCAGATTTTTCTTCTGTTCGGGATCGGCATCGAACGGACAAAAGGCATAAGGCTCACCCTTCAATTGTAGACCATGCCCCGCCATCGCGATCACAACCACATCCGTCGGTTGCCGATGATCAAGCAGCAAGTCAATCTCACGCCGGATGTTCTCGGCATTCGGAGTCAGCAGCGGGTCTTCGCTCGCCCCGCGTGAGTTTGTCAGCACCGTCACATTCTCTTTCGGATAGCCTTGGTCGATCAGCGTTTTCGCCAAATCGTTCGCATCAGGCTCTGCACCGGGCAAATTGCAAAACTTCGTCGGCGGATATTTTCCTACACCCACAACCAGCGCGAAATATTCCCGTGGGTCATCGGCAAAGAGGGAGTTGGAACAGAGCAATAATCCCAGCAACAGAAATCGGGATTTCTGGAGTGGTAAAAAACCAGAAATCCTTTGCTGATAACGCATCGAATTCGTCCTTTAAAAGTTTTTCGTTGGATGCAATCCCATTTTGCGTGGTTTTTAATCATGTCAAAATTAAAAATGCACGAAAAATTTTAGAAAAAACCGGAGAATATTCGTTTTATGTTATTCTTTGCGGCGGCACGCCATTCGAGGATCGAATGGATTCAGCACTGAGTTCCGCAGGGCGGCGGTTCGATGGAGGGAATTTCTGTGGATGGTCGGAACGGCACATTGATTCAATCTGTGGCAGAGATGATCGTCCGTTTTCATGGTGATGTCTTTCCAAAACTCGCGAAATGGGAACAGCGTCTGAAAGCGGATCCCGAAATTTTGGACACGTTCGAACGAGAAGTTCAGCAGGAATTTTCGCACGGGGCCGGGTTGGTGGTTGCAGGCTTGATCGCGGTGGTGATGCAGACGAAGGAGTTTGCTGCGGCTGCCGAACGAGTGCGGCAGAATTATTCGGTAACGCTAGCCGTTCCAAATCAAACGTGATCAATGCCAGTGATTCATACAGCTTGAGCAAAATTGAAACGCATTTTTAATCTAGCTTTGTGTCCCCACGGTCGTGCTGCCCACGGTCGCCAAATGATTTAGCCAGAAATATGAATGGGAACATAGACCTCTGCACATGCTGGATGATTCACTTTCAGCATCAAAACGTCGTCGTCCGCCATTTCTTTTGTTCGTCGAGCCCAGTCAACTTGTAATTTCATTCGCCTTAACGTTGACGAGTCGTTTTGGACATCGTCAGGGATTACGCTGTACCAGTCGGCTTGACCCTGTTCCAACACCTCAAAAGGACTGTCATCGTCAGATGCCAAAACAAAGATGGCTTCAGAAATGCCAGTCGTCCGGCGGCGTAACATGATTTCATTCGGAAGCACCCTGATGTGTGGGGTTGGCTCTATGATTATTATGGTATTTCGTATCTTTTTGTTGGGAACACCGTTCGTCTGGACTGTCAAGACCAGCACGTGCCGATCAGAAGTTTTTGGTGTCACTGATACGGAAAACTTATAGGTACGAACAGTCACCCCACTACCCGAAGTCGTATCTTCGGTGACGCGAGCCAACCGGCACCCGAGTCCCGCAGAGTCGCTCCCAGGTTCTGGTGTCAACCCAACGATCCAAGGTGAGGCGGATGCATCTTCGAGGGTAACCATTTCGACTTCTGTCGCAATTGGACCTCCGAGATCGTGGAATTTCATCCATGTCACTGGCGGAATACTCCAAATCTGCGGGGTCGCTTCTTTGCGCCCGGACAACCTTAGGCGAACTAAACATGATGGTGTTACTTTAGAATCGGTTTCGATTGTGACGACAACTTCCTGATTTCCATACTGCGGAACGGTCGCGTCTAACGACAACTTTGTTTTCTCGCCAATTGATAGCGTTTTTTTTCCGGAAGTGACTACCGTACAGGAACAAGTTGTGGTCACTTTTTGGATTGTCAACGGCCCTCGACCATTGTTTTGAAGAACGATGTCAACGGTTTGATGGCCGTCGTTCGCTGGTTTCCATTCGAGGTTGGTCACTTCCGGGGAAACGACAAGCACGCCACTGGCATCACCGCAGCCTGAAATGAAAGCAAGAGAAATGCAGTGGATCACGAGAGAACACCAGAAAGTCTTTTTCAGATACCGCATGACTCAACATCCCGCATTAAGGGCATTAACATCGTTGCGCAGAGCGTCGCCACATATACCGAACAGGTGTAACTGAATTGCGGATGTCGGTTACAACCGAAGTCCGCAATTTTAGGGCAATTCCGCGAAATCAGCGGAATCTGTAGTACCAAGCGCACGCCAAAGTGACTGATCGATCGATTCACTCGTGAATCGAACTGCGCCGTCACCGAGAAGAATAAAACAACCTGACCGGTGCAAACTTCGTGCGGTATACACACCTGTGTCTCCACCAGCAAAGATCGCACAATCTGGCGAGGCGGAATTGGGAGTCGAGATTTGGTTATACATCGTCACTCCGCGGATTCCGAACAGCCATCCCACACCGTTAAAGGACGAGTGTTGCGACTGCAGTGTCACGTGTTCCTCACACATTTGAATCGCGTCATCTGGAAGGCGAGGAAAGGCAACTCCCGTAACAATTGCGATATCTCGCGACGGGATATACGTTGTTGGTATTCCGCCACCGATGAGTCGCTCGCTAAAGGCAATTGTCGTCGAAAGGCCATCCGACACATCGGCGGCTCGAGGGCCACGACCCGTGCGACCAAATCCGGCGCGACTTGAATTGGGGACGGGCACGTCAGGCGTGATATGCAGATCAGTAGAAGTCCCCGTGCACATGACATAGTTTGTTGAGCCGGGGACCCTGCGATCGCTTGGACAGACAAATACGGGAATATTGATGGATTTTAAAAGCGCACTATTGTTTTGACTCGTCGGAGGATCGACAGTAAGCGACCAGACATCGTTGGTCAACTCGATTCTTGACTGAACGTTCGCCAAGTCCAAATATGGCAAAAGATTGAAATGTGGCGAAACCGCAAATGGGATTGGAATATTGCCCACTCGGGCCTGAATGTCACGTGTGGCGAATGGGGGAAATTGTCCAAATGTCGACTCACTGTTCTGCATCGCCAATCCGAATTGCTTCAAGTGATTCGCGCACGTCATGGAACGTGCTCGTTCACGTGCGGATTGGATTGCTGGGGAAAGCAAGGACAACAGAAGGCTGATAATTCCGAGCGTGACGAGGACCTCAATCAGCGTGACACCGTGTGGATTTTTGGAAGCGGCAAGTATCTTCGTTCGAGGAATCGCGAGTCTTGTTAACATCCCGAAATGTTTCCGCGGAATAACGGCCAAAACCAGCGTAGCCAGCACTGTCGCGACTACGACCACCGCTTGCCAAAATCGACCCATGACAACGAGGTTGATTTGGCTTCGCGAAAAATGAAGAGCAGTTCCGTTCCATTGGGCTGCTCGAAGTGTCGCTGCGGGAACCCAACGAGCTTGCGAACGCTCGGCGATCAAAACCTGATTTCCACGCTTCTCAAGCACTGCAATGAAATGCGTTCGATTCGATGGCAATACGACCTGAACAATTGAGGGGATATTCGTCTGAGGCATATCACTACCCCAGTGAACCGCACGGCAAAAAATCCCTCGCTTTTCCGCAAACGTTTTCAATTCGAGAAAGCTTGCGTCAATTCCGCCCCGCGGAAGTAGACTTGCAGCTTCGGCCGCAAAAATGGAATCCCCAACGCACTGTAGGCAGGATGCAATTGCGTCTGCACCACATGGCAACGTCTCTTCCGTAGACATCAATGCGATCAAAAGGATACTGGCAGCGATTCCCACGAGCCCTTCCTCCAGTGCAAATGTTTTCGACACCCAAGGGCGTCGAAAACCTGTCAATCCTAAGAAAGTAACGACCGTTTGGGGTCATCAAAACAATCCAAACATCACGCCTTTGCATTTTAAACCGGTATCTGGCGTCACAGTGGCTTTATCGTAATTAGGTGCGCAAGTCGGACCAGTCGTGGGTTGCACGAGAGCCAGATTTGAGCAGAGATTATCCATGTACAGATTCGCCCCAGCAGGGCAGGGCGTACTTGCTTTTGTGCAATTTGACAGGAATGTACTGTCCGTCATACACATGTCGTCTGGGGTGGGCGCTTTACATTTTGCAAATACATTAACCGTAGTTGTAATCGTATAATACGTACCAGACATCCAATAGGAGTATGTAACATTAATGGTTCCACTAGGTATACATGCAGTGCATCCCCCAGAAGTTGGATAGGCAACGGCACACGCAGTATTGCCTTTTATTTCCGCGAGCGTTTCCGCCGTGACATCAACCGGAACCGGAACCGCACACAACGATGCCAATGCCGTACACAAAGCGATAGTGACAACCGTCATCTTCATTTAAAGAACTCCTCAACCTGAACTATCTAGCGCGCCGCCAGGAGGCAACAAAAGCCAAACCAAGTAAAATCAGCGAGCTAGCACCGAAAAATACGGTCCATGAAAACCCTTTTGAAGGAGATGCGTCAACGGGGGTCAAGCTTTCGGCAACGGGCTTCAGATCCACCTTGTCCTTTTGACTAAGGCGATCAAGAAACACCCGCTCACCATCATCGCCACCCACATATCTGGTCTTGGAGGTGGCCGACCCACTTGCTCTCTGACAGATTTCGGCCCCGAAAGGCATCTCAGGTTCAAATGTCGCCGCTGGTATCGATTCATTGACAGAAACGGTCTCGACGGTAACCTCGTGACTGAAAAGTGCGCGCCGTTGAAATTTCCGGGGAATCCAAAGACGTCGATTGAAGAGCAAGTCAGGCACCTGAACGTATTCGAGAACATCCAGAAAATCCGGGAACGAGCCGGTTGGCAACTCGACGGCCCCTTTTGAGTTCGGTGTTCCAGACACGACGGGCACTATAGCGATGCGCCTCGGAAGAAAGTGATTACTTGGAGAGAACCAAACAATGGCTTCGTGTTGTGGACCGTCAGGCGTAAATTGTCCCACTTCACCGAGACGGACTTTTGCATACTTAATGCCGTCAATTGTGTCGTCTTCAACAGTCGTGTTGTTATTCGCCCTGTGAAGGAGCGAAGTGACGGAGTGCTTCCCTTTTTGGTCCAAATTTGCCCATCCGAACGCAGACGCCATATGCTGACCGGTAACAAGATCGATTGTCTCGCCAGGAGACACTTCGATCATTCGTACGAGGGAATCGTCGTTTTTATGAAAGTAGACCATGTATCCTTTATCGCCATCATAGCTGGTCCAGCAACGAACGAATGGCGTTGATCCCACGCCCTCAGACATATCATTTTTCAGGAGCCGTTTTCTTCCGCTAATCATCCATGTCCATTGATGGGCGACTTTTTGCTCCATACCCATGAATTGCCAGTCGACTGATTCACGTACCTTGTAAACAACGCTGAGTGAGTTAATGGTCCGCTGATATTCCGCCATACCCTGGCGGATTTCGGAAAGCGAGGGGGCTGACGCAAAAACGAACTCCGATGAGAAACAGAGCACGAAATAAAAAAAACACGCAAATCTTCGCATTTGAAAATCTCGGCAGACCTGAACGTGAATGAACTCTCCAGATGGGTGCAATCGCATCTTTAACTTAAGATAAGCATTTAAAATTCAAAAACGCAAGAAAAATTTGGGGAAAAATCGGAAAATATTCATTTTTTTATTCTTTGCGGCGGTACGCCATTCGAGGATCGAATGGATTCAGCACTGAGTTCCGCAGGGAGGCGGTTCGATGGCGGGGATTTCTGTGGATGGTCGGAACGGCACATTGATTCAATCTGTGGCAGAGATGATCGTCCGTTTTCATGGTGATGTCTTTCCAAAACTCGCGGAATGGGAACAGCGTCTGAAAGCGGATCCCCAAATTTTGGACACGTTCGAACGAGAAGTTCAGCAGGAATTTTCGCACGGGGCCGGGTTGGTGGTTGCAGGCTTGATCGCGGTGGTGATGCAGACGAAGGAGTTTGCTGCGGCTGCCGAACGAGTGCG
>JBIKZJ010000577.1:0-3412 GCA_044354755.1 Schlesneria sp.
GATCCTGAGCGGCGAGGAGGTGGCGGTGGAGATAACTTGGAACATCAAGCCCCCAATTGAAGATTTTCGACAGAGCGCAAAAGTTCGAACGAATGATCCGCAAAATCCAATGATCGAACTGGCGATTAAGGGGCGCATCGACCAGAGATTTCACTTTTCACCCAAATTTCGCTGGTATCTTGAGCACGATCCCTTAGAGCAAATCGCTTCCCATTCGGGCCTGTTGTTTTCACGAACTCTGGCCGGCTTTGACCCTCCCGAGTTCATTTGTGCCAACCGCCGAATCGCTGCTGACTGGGAACCTCTGGATGCCAACGAACTCTTCCAATGGGACGCGAAGAGCGGTTACAGGTTGACCATCCATGCTGACCTCAAGGGCATGACCGAAGCATTCGACGAACACGTGACTCTCAAAAGCCCGTTGAACGACTCGCCTATCAGCCAATTTTACGTGAGGAGTGGTGTGCCGATCCTCCGTCAGTGATCGGAGTATTCGGAACGACAACACATCCCGTTGAAATCTGGACGAACCAACCACGAGCATCTCTTTCCGTCTGATTCACCTGAGTTGTGGGTTCCGGCAGATTCATTCCTCATGCGAGGTTCGTCATGGAGATTGCCGGCATCGAAATCTGATTCGAAAGGACATTAATCCGCAACGACTTGTTGAGAGCGTCCGAGTGGCCAAGTGAATTCAATATTTTTTGTGCGATATCGTGATGCGAACGAAATTCCCTGTGACACGACTTCCAGGGTGTCTGACTCATTTCGAGTTCAACAGTAATTCACTTTTTATTCATCCAAAATTCATTTCCCTGTTTATGATCATACCAAACCATTTTGACTCTCACTCCTCCAATTTCGCGTTGTGACTCGCGAGTCTAGAAGTTTTGAGTATCGAGAAACATTTGCTTCATTATCAAAACTCGCGATGTCGAGTTGTTTCATATTGAACCGTACACGATTAGTTAACGTTAATTAATCTGTTTATTTTTTTTGTTCTTCGAAGGGACCAAAATGTTGACGTTTCGTAAACGCAGTGGGGGATTTACCCTCATCGAATTGCTGGTGGTCATCGCAATTATTGCGGTTTTGATCGCTCTATTGCTTCCTGCGGTGCAGCAGGCTCGTGAAGCCGCTCGCCGAACCCAGTGCAAGAATAATCTGAAGCAGATGGGATTGGCTCTGCACAATTACGAGGGTACATTCGGACGGTTGCCCCCTGGAAATTTCGGCGGAATGGGGACCTGTAACGACGATGGTCTGGCGTGGCCGTTTTTGATTCTGCCTTACCTCGACCAGGCCCCGTTGTACAATCAGATTGATGCGTATCTCGCAGCGACGAACATCTCACATACGCTCTGCGCACCGTACCCCACGCTTCCCAGAATTGGTGTTATGCGAGGGCATTTCCAGAAATTCGGCACAATCATCCCTGGTGGTGACGCGTTGATTTCGGCATATAAATGTCCATCGTCCACGTTGCCTCGAGTTGTTCCGGCGGTGTTTACGGTTCCTGGGATGGAGAGAGCCGGTGGATTGCCCCCACAGGACCTCGCTATGACCGGTTACGGAACCATCGATTACAAGGGTAATGGTGGTGGTGATTTCGACGGGTCGGGGATGCTTTCGAAGCAATTTGAAAGCTATGGTGGACGGCTGTTTCGTGATATTACCGACGGTCTTAGCCAAACCTGCTTTATCGGGGAATCATCTTATGTGACCACCAACGTGTCGTATACTCAGTTCACTGCGGGAACGGGGACAGCCACTCGAGTCGAAGACTGGCCGACTTGGCTCGGGTCGGTTAACACAGACGAATCGATTCGCTACGAAGGAGAGTCGTGGGAAGATCCGATCAACGGATTTGTGAAGCCAAACTCGATGGCTGGTGCCAGAAGTGACGATTGCGCCTTCAGTTTTCACATCGGTGGCGCCCAGTTTCTTTTCGGAGATGGATCGGTTCGATTCTTGACCGAGAACATGGATATTATCACTTATAGCCGAATGCATTCCATCGGTGACGGCTTGGTGATCGACATGGGTAGTAACTGATCGAAATTAATCAGTTGAAATTCGTAAGTGTGCGAATAGCAGTATCTTGATTCTGTTCTCGACACATAGACGTTTTTTCGGTGAGAATTGCAGAGCAGAAATGGAGCCGGTGAGTTGATGAACTGGCCGGCTTCGTTTCTTGTTCCTTGTGATTTTGTAACGCTCAGGTTTTGGTGGATTGACTCACGTGAAATTACAGGGGCTGTGATGCGTTTTTTTTTATTCTTTGCTTTCCTCAGCCTGATGATTTCAGGGTGCGGTGACGGGTTGAAGACATTCCCCACCGCTAAGGTGTCGGGCGAGGTGATTTGTGATGGGCAACCGATTGGAAATGTTCGAATCACGTTCGGTCCGGTCGCCTCAGGAAAGAGTTTAGAAGCGGGTAAAGTTGGCTTAGCAACCGCCGGGGAGGACGGGACGTTCGTGGTCTCGACCTACAAGAAGGGGGATGGAGCGGTCGTTGGTTTCCACAACGTCATTGTCGCCGGCCCTGACCCTGCCGAATTTCCGAAGTTTACCTGTAACTGTGAAACCGACCCCAGAAAAGTTGTAACGAAGGTTGAGGTTGTCAAGGGGGCTGATAACGAATTCAAAATTGTATTGCCGTTGAAGTCCGGTGCGAGCTCACCAAACATCACCGCAAAACAACTTCAAGAACTCAAGGATGACGCTGCCGCCGAACAATCGGCCAAAGAGCAACAAGAGAGACTGGAAAAAGAAGCAGATCAATGAAAAGCGAGTCTCATCGGAGGCCGAGGAGTTGAGTGAGATTTTCCGTCGTTTTGAGTTAATTGTTGTTCGGCCGATCGAGAATGTCCTCTACAAATATTCCTGAAACTGACTCGCCGATCGAGAATATTGATCAAGATTCTTGTGGGGTCGCTGATGGTGATTCCAACCCCAGCGATCGTCGGCAGGAGGTTCTTGATCAGGTTTCAGCGTCCACTGATGGGATGCGCGAGTTCGCGAGACCGGCTGGTGTGGAACGAAGCGGTATCGACCGGATATTGATCAAATTGATGGAACCCGTCGACGCTGCGAGTTCGATTGTATTTCGAATCGGTTTTGGTCTGATTGCGGCGTGGTGGTGTTTTGACGATTTGCGAACCGGGCGGATCCGCGAATTGTACGTCGTGCCCCGATTGCATTTCACTTACTACCTGTTTGACTTCATTCGTCCCTGGCCGGGGGATGCAATGATCTGGCATTTCGTCTGCCTCTTAATCCTGGCGCTCTTTGTCGCCGCAGGTTTGTTCTACCGAATCACGACGACGCTGTTCGCGATTGGTTTTACGTATTTCTTCCTGCTCGATCAAACCAACTATCAGAATCACTATTACTTGTTGACTCTGTTGAG
>JBIKZJ010000576.1:0-3412 GCA_044354755.1 Schlesneria sp.
GAAGCGTGGGAAATCCGCTGCGTGGCTGCACGATCGGCGTGGTCGTCTTTTCCCTGTTGGGTTTTGTTGCCGGTCACTTTGTCGGACCCGCGATGGTTCGCAGGATTGAGGCCGCAAAACGAACGGCGTGAGGACTTCATGCCGATCGTTGGAAATGGTGTGATCAGGCGGGAAATGGTTTGATGAAATTGTGTGAGTAGCAAGACTGTGTGAGTAGCAAGACTGTGTGAGTAGCGCGACTATGGATTCGACAAAGCAGTTTTCATCGCTTCTGGAAAACTCGACTCTTTCACGTGTCGAGCGGATGCGGTTGTTGCCGATGCGGCGGATGACGAACCGCAGCCGTGGTGAACATCTCGCCGGTAAAGGGGGAACCAGCACCGAATTCAACGACTACCGTGATTACTCGGCTGGCGATGATATGCGGTACGTTGACTGGAATATCTTTTCCCGGCTCAATCGCCCTTACGTCAAACAGTATCGCCATGAAGAAGAAATGCATGTCATGATTCTGATCGATGCTTCGGCATCGATGCGGTTTGGTGACAAGTTCGAAAAGGCAAGGCAATTAGCCGCCTGCTTCGCCGTGATGGGGCTAATGAACATGGAAAAAGTGAGCCTGTTCGCCTGTCAGCATGCGGGACAAACACCGCAGATACTCTCCCCCTGCACCGGTCGGATGAGTATTAAGCGCGTGCTGTCGTTTCTGGAAAACCTGCCGGCAGGTGGTGACTTTCCGATCGATATGGCCGTCGAGGCGGTCCTGAAGCAACATCGCGGACGAGGTGTTTGTGTGCTGCTGTCAGACTTTCTGACGTTTGGAGCGATGGAACGCCCGATGAATCAGTTGTTCAGCGCGGGGCTTGAAGTCTTTGGGATTCAGATATTGTGCGGATTAGAGCTCAACCCGGAACTGACAGGGGACCTGCGGTTTGTCGATTCGGAAACGGGGATGACGCTGGATGTCTCGTCCGTCGGGGATTTGATTGGTTTTTATCATGAACATCTGAACGGCTTACAGGAGCACCTGGCGGGACTATGTCGCCAGCGAAGTGGACGATTTGTTTGTCTGGATTCGGGATTGCCGCTGGACACGTTGGTTTTTGATACCTTGAAGCGGAAGGGTTGGGTCCAGTGATGCGGAGCGATTCGCGTGATCAGTTTTCGCTTGATTCCGTAACGAGAAAGAGGTCAACATGAGCCTGCCTGGCTTCTCGGCACTCATTAACGCCTGGTGGTTTCTGCTGCTGGTGCCGTTGATCATTTTTTACTTTCTCAAACTGCAGCGACCTCGGATGGAGATCCCTTCGCTTGCTTTATGGCGGCAGGTGATCAACGATCAGCGGGTGAATTCCCCGTTCCAAAAATTCAAGCGAAACCTGCTGCTGCTGCTCCAGGTCCTGTTGTTATGCGCGTTGATTCTGGGGGCCATGCAGCCTTATCTGTCGCGTGGGACCGAGCAGGCACAGTACCTTCCCGTTTTGATCGACAATTCCGCCAGCATGGCGGCTCTGGATGGTCCTGGCGGGAAGTCACGGCTGGACGAAGCAAAAGAAAAGGTTTCTAAGCTCATCGATGATCTGCTGGCAGATCAACGTCTCTGCCTGATTTCCATCAATTCCACGGCAAGGAAGCTGACCGATTTCACCGATAATAAACGGCTCTTGAAAGAGGCACTGTCCCGCCTGGAAGTCAGTCAGGTTCCCAGTCGCCTCGAGGATGGACTTCGTCTGGCTCAGGCGATGTCACGCGTTCAGCAGATCGATACGGTCGTACTCATTTCCGATGGCAATGTTCCCCCAGAAATTGATTTTGAACTCCCCTTCAAATTGAACTTTCAGAAACTGACCTCTGGTGGCGCGAATGTGGGAATCGTCGACTTAAACGCTCGTCGATCACGCACCGGATGGGATGTTTTTGCCCGAATCGAGGGGACTCAAAAAGCGGACGGAAGCAGCGGCGGACCACCGACCGCAAAAACGATGTGTGAGTACGAGTTACTGCAAAATGGGAATTCGATCAAACAAGAGAGTGTTTCGATCGAAGGAGGTAAAGCCGAACGCCTGGTTTTCAAAGTCTCGACCACGATCGCAACCTCGCTGGAACTCCGGATTAAGCCGGATGGTTTCGACTCGCTGGCAGCCGATAATGTCGCCTATCTTGAGCTTCCTGCCCCCCGTCCGCTGACGGTCTATTGCCCCCGGCAAATGGAAACTTACCGCAATGCTCTCGCCAACATCCCTGACATCAATCTCTATCCCGGAACCGAAAACGAACCGAAAACGGTCGATTTGAAGTTTGCAGAAGGACCGATTTCTCTCGGACCGCAATCCAGCGTGGTCATGAACGTCGGTTTCGTTCCCGAGGATCTGTCGAGTCTAGTGGAACTGGTTGCAGGTGAGTCCGAGATTATTGACTGGCGACGCACCTCACCATTGCTCCAGCATGTGCAGTTGCTAGATATTCAAATTGCGGATGATCCCAAGTTGGCCAAAGGGGTTGCCGAGCGTGACTTTGAATTGGCCGGTTACGAAATTCTGGCACAGAGTCGTTCGGGTCCGTTGATCCTGGAACGGGATTTGAGTGGGCGATTGGACTACCAATTGCTGTTCCACACCGACCGTTCCTCGCTGGTTTACCGGGTTGGGTTTCCGATCCTGGTTCAAAACCTCACTCAGATTGCCGCGCAACGAGCGCATCTGCTGGATGCCAAAGCTCACGCGACGGGAGTGTTATCCATTCAGAAGATCACTCCCGATACGGAAGTTCAAATTTCCGGCCCCAATGGTCAGCGCGAAACCGCGACGAGTGACTCGAACGGTTTGCTGTCCGGGGTCAGCGCACAGTCGGTTGGCGGGTATGAAATCACGGCAAGTGGGGATCCCATCAAAATCGGGGTTAGTCTGATTTCTTCCAGTGAAACGGGATTGCGTGTGGCAGAAACATTGACGTTCCCCGAAGTTTCGATTTCGGCAGCAACCACCGCTTTAAAGACAGATCAACCACTGTGGCACTGGTTTGCCATGACGGGACTCGTATTGCTTTTAGTGGAATGGTGGTACTTTCAAAAGCGGCCATTCGGAGCACCGGGATAAGATTTCCGATCACATTACTGCAACCGCTTTCCCTCGACGGGAAGTCATGACAGACGAACGGCACCGTTGATCGAGTCCCCCTTTGCCTGCCACGATGGAGCGACCCAGAATGGTTGGTGAGTGTGGCCGCTTCCCAACCGACTTTCCCCGTGAGTCGAATTGCTCAGGAAAACTCAACCTATGTTTTCAGTGATGACTCGATACTACCGTTTGTTTGCCTGTGGACGTGCCACAATTCTGGTCGTTTTCAGTCTTTCGGGGTTAGCACTCAACGCCCTGGCCCAGTCGTCCCAAGTACCGCAAAAGTCACTCACGAT
>JBIKZJ010000578.1:0-3410 GCA_044354755.1 Schlesneria sp.
TCAAAGAAGCGGGTATTTGCAATTAAATGAGTCCTGACCCCTTTGATTTTTCGCGGGATCAAGTGGCAACAAGGCCCACGAAAACCCTGCCTCGTTGATTTTTCGACGTTCCAAGTCAATGAGTCCTGACCCCTTTGATTTCTTCAAGACAGCACAGTGTCCCCACGGTCCCCTGTCCCCCACGGTCCCCTGTCCACGGTCCCCTGTCCCGCAACCGATTCACACTTCCGCCGCCTCGATGACCGGCGTGATTGTGATCTGGCCGTAATCCGACCAAACCAAACTCAGGTTGTAAATCGCCTTGGCATCCTTACTGTCGACCAGTGCGAAACCGTCCCCGGTCTGGACGGAAATCCACGCCCCGACAATCTTGAGTGGCCCATCGGAGGATAGCGCCCCATCAGACAGAATGCGCAGGAGTTTCTCCCGCTCGGCGGCCTTGTAGGTGAAATGGACATGGAATTTCATCGAATACCCTCCTGTGCTTACGCTGTCGCCGAACGTTGGAGTTAAGCAGAATGCTGTAATTTCGACACGGAAAGACAGATCCGGGCTCGCCCGCATTCTGCTGCAACGACTTGTTGCACTTGTCCAACGTGCCGCTGTGAGCGTTTCTTCCTATGGGGGATGATTCAGCGGAATGCTCCATTTCTGCAGAAAAAGATGGGGTTCGAGGATGATGGTTGTGTTGCGGCACAGTAGTTTCCTATTACACACCGTGCAGCGTTCCGGTTCAAGTGGGAAAACGGCCGCGAGCGATGTTTTTTCACATTGTTTCACATGTTTTCACATTTTTTCACATTTTTTCACATTTTGTCATATTTTGTCGCGGAATGGTTCGTCGTCGAGGCGAGGAGTTGTCGCTGGTTTTCCGCATGCTTCTTCGCACAGGAATTGGCGTAGAGTCCGCTGCGCCGAATCATCCGAAGTCCTCGTGGCGGAGGGTGTTCGAACCAGCGTGAGAGAAACTCATCGGGAGTGAGTCTCATCAGTTTCTTAACGCCATCCCGGTGATTGCGATACCTGAACGGCCGTCCGCAAATACTTGGTTGAAGACAATGCCAAGCCGCTGGTGGAATTGATCTCGTAAGTGCGGTTTTCTGAATCCGTAACTCGCACCGGCGATCGATGAATTTCCAGACAATCTTGTCACCACCGTGACAATGGTCGCGATTATGACCAAAGAGATCTATCGAGTTTTTGTATCGTAAGTGGCAAGATGCTCGTCGAGAGACCAGATATAGACCCGCCGTGCCGGATTCTGGTCACGAATCCGTTCCCAGTCATGAACGATCGATAAGTCACCGAGGCCACTTCCGCGCATGGCCCAGTCTGGGAACCCGGCCAGCCAGCGACGCATATCTTTGGCTTCCAGAAAGTTCAATGCGGTAAAAGGAGATTTTCCGTCGATTGCAAGATTGACTTGTTTGACGAACTGAATGGCACACGCGCGTTTCTGGTTTCCGTTTCCGTTTTGTCCGATGTGATTCCCCGTTTCCAGAATTGTTGCCATCGGGAGAAAAAGAGATTCGTTGTTGTGAATCTTAACCTCAAGCTCGTTCATTATCTGGTTGCGATTATCTGACATGAAGGGAATATTCAAAACTTGCACAAAAATGTTTGTGTCAACGAGGCAGATTCCTCTCATGGATTCACCTCATTCTCCAAGGCCTCCAGCCATTCAAAAGACCGTTGCTGATATTGTTCCACTGTCGAAGCGTCCTTCAAAAATCGATCCAGAATTTGCTGTGTCACCAATTCACCCAGTGACCCTTGGGCCATCAGCGAGGGAAATTGATTGATGTCACCGAGACGTGAAATTCGGCTCTTTCCATCCTGGAGATCTCGATAGCAACACAGAACATCTTCCAGCGACTCATCTGGCAGCGCGTCGAGTAACGCGGGATTGTGAGTTGTCAGCAAGATCTGCAGGCCACGTTCGGTGGCAGCAGCCTGAATTTGACGAACAAGATTCTCGGCACGGCTTGGATGAACGCCGTTATCCAACTCTTCGATCACAACCAAAGATCCGCGAGGTGCAGACAAAAGCACTGCAGCGACAGCCAGGACTCGAAGCGTTCCATCCGACAAAAGCGGTGCGTCAACATCGCGGTTTTGACTACCAAACGACTCCACAAGTCGCACCATCACATCACGACGGTCCGTCTCGATGAACTTGATGTCCACGATGTTCTGCTCGGGTAACGAGCGGATGAACTCGAGCAATTTCCCTTTTCCAGTGTCGGATTCCCTGCAGATGCGATACAGGACACTGGACAGATTGGATCCATCTTCATTCATCTGATTGTCCTTGTCATACGAATAGTCACGCATGACTGCCGGACGAGCATCGAGAAAAACAATGTGACGCAGTGCTTCGCGAAACGACTTGGTGACTGCGGGGATAATCTTCTGTGATTGCTGATGATTGGCCTCAAACCGGCCGGGGCTCTCGAGTTGATAGAAAATGGCCTGTCGATTTGAACAGGGAATCGAAGGTTTGTTTCGACCGCTTTTGAAGTTGTTATAGTGCACCTGGATTTCATCGGAATGGAGGCTCGTATCACTTTCCACGGTGTAGAGGGGAACGGTGGAACGTTTCTCCGACGATTTCTTTTGAATTTCCTCTTTGGTCAGAACCAGCTGATCGGCAATCAATCCGATCGTAATGTTGAGCTTTCCCCAGTCGTCCAGAACGGCATCGCACTCACAGCCAAGTCCGAATGAGCGGTTTGGATCATGAAACAGGTCGATCGCCTGGCCTCTGATCAAAGCGCCTCGGTGATGCGAATTGGTCGCGATATCATCGAGACGACTTCCCTGAGCCAGCCAAGATAACATTCGGATCGCTTCGAGGGCATTGCTCTTGCCAGAAGCATTGGCCCCGATCATGAATGTCAGCGGAGCAAGTATTAACTTGGCATCGGCGTAACTCTTGAAGTTACTCAGTGAGATGGATTTGATCATAAGATTTGGAAGTGACTGCACATGCGGAATGAACTGAGTAAGACCGGGTCAATGCGTCAATACGGAAAAATGGCCTCTGTGCGATGTTTGATGCCCGTCAAAATCCGTGGCATTTCTTTAGAAAATGAAGCCCTCAAATAGCATGGCAGGTCAATTCGAGGAGATCAAGAGTGAAATGATCACGCGACTCGCCGGGAACTTGATTCCAAGGAGACCGTAGGGGGCAATTTCTGGAACTCTGATTCAGAGTTTTCATCGCGTTTTTTTTGACAGACTGCTGGCGATTCGGGGGAAAGTGATGGATCCCTTTCTGACCCGGGGTATGACCCGGGTGGGGTATGACCCGGGGAACACTAAAATAAATTCAGAATCAAGTGGAAATGATTCGACATGATGGCAAATCCCAGCAGGTCAATTCCAAACGCGCCGGCCAATCGCTGTAA
>JBIKZJ010000198.1:0-11282 GCA_044354755.1 Schlesneria sp.
CACATTGATACGTCCTTCACGGATCCATTGCATGGCAAGCGGGAAATCTCGGCTGAAATCGGGATTGACCGACGTATGGACCGTCACATTTTTAAAAAACAGGTCTCGCCAGCGTAATCCATCAATAGTTTGGGGTGGAACGCCAAAAAAGAGGAGATGACCACCGCGTTTGCACAAATCGATGCAAAGATTGAATTGCTGATCGGCATGCCCCACACATTCAATCACGAGATCTGGCAGATGGCCTCCGAGAATTTTCTGAACGGCAGCAACCGGGTCCACTTTTGAATTGCAGACGGTCGCAGTAGCACCCATTTTCGGGCTGGTCTCAAGCCGGCTTTCCAGCAAGTCAATTCCAATGATGTGACGTGCCCCCAGCATCCGCAGCGTCGCGTTCATCAGCTGCCCCATCGGTCCCTGACCAACGACAACCACATCCCGATCGAGAAGATTGGGCAGTTTTTTCAGGGCAAAGACAACCGTTCCCAGTGGCTGCGCCATCAGCGCCTGCTCTTCCGGAATGTTCGAGGCAATCTCGATGGCACGATTCTCGTCCAGAATAAATCGCTCTGACAACCCTTGCTGCATCAGCGGGACCGCGAGGACCCGATCGCCGACGTTCCATTTTTTCCCATTAGTGGCAGTGATAGTACCAATCATTTCGTGCAGCGAGTGGCCCTGTTCAACAGGCCATTCATCCCAACGATTGAAATAAGGGAGATCGGAACCACACAGGCAGGTTGTTTCTGGCTGAAAGATAATTTGCCCGGATAGGTTCGCGGGTGGATTGATTGTCAGCACGGGTTCGGGCGCTTCAATCAGTCGAATTTTTCCAGGCGCATGGATTTCGCTAATCAGCATAAGAAGCTCACTCGTTAAGGATCTGAAAATGTAACAGGTGGTTAAGTCACTTTTGGATCACGGAAAACATAGGGTTTGGCCACAAAAAGAAGCCCGATCTGCTGCCAGATCGGGCTTCTTTTCTTGATAATACGGATTCGCGAGCAGTGCCTACTTCATTGCAGCGCGATCGGCTTTTTCTTTCTTTCGTTTTTCCACGACTTCATCCTGAAGACCTCGTGGCAGCATCGAGTACCGGGCGAATTCCATGGTGAATGTCCCTTTACCCTGCGTCATCGAGCGGAGTTCGTTGGCATAGTCGAACATGCTGGCCAAGGGGACTTCGGCCACGATGGTGGCAACACCCATATTGGTTTCGGTCGCACCGACCAGACCCCGCTTACTCGAAATATGGCCTGTGACGTTACCCTGATATTCATCAGGAACTTCGACCTCCAGCTTCATGATCGGTTCCAGCAGTCCAATCGCAGCCTTCTTGAGCGTTTCCCGCATACAGTCAAACGCACAAATACCGAACGCCATTTCGGACGAATCGACATCGTGATAGCTACCGTCTTCCAGAACCATCTGCACATTCACCACTTCACATTCACACAATGGCCCCTTGACCAGTGCGCGCTGGAAGCCTTCATCAATCGGCTTGATGTATTCTTTCGGAATACGTCCACCGGTGACGTCATTCACAAATTCATAGGCAATGGCGCTGTCTTCTGGCAGTGGAACCAGTTTCCCGACCACGTGGCCATATTGACCCGAACCACCAGTCTGCTTCTTGTGTTTGTAGTTGTACTCGACTTCTTTCGTCGGCGTTTCACGATAAGCCACACGGGGCTGGCCGATGATGCACTCAACACCGTATTCACGTTTGATTCGTTCGACATAAATATCGAGATGCAGCTGACCCATCCCCGCGATCAGGGTTTGACCGGTTTCTTCATCGGTCAGCACGCGGAAGGTCGGGTCTTCTCGACGGAACCGTTCGAGTGCCTTACTCAGCTTATCAGCACCATCCCGCTTGGCAGGTTCGATGCTTAAACGGATGACGGCATCAGGAACGAAGATACTTTCCAGCGAGTACGTAACACCGTCACCACAGAACGTATCCCCCGAAGCACAATCCACACCGACGAGTGCAACAATGTCACCGGCTTCGGCGATATCCACATCTTCACGGTCGTTGGCATGCATACGAACCAGGCGACCGAACCGGACTTTTTTGCCAGTTCGGGTATTGATGTAACTGTCCCCTTTAACGATCTTACCCTGATAAAGTCGGGTGTATGTTAATTGACCGTATTCTTCAACCACGGTTTTAAATGCCATACAGACCAGTGGTTTTTTCGGATCGGATTCGAGGGTAACACGATTCCAGTTGGGTTCTTTGGATTCGTCTTCGGATTTCGGCTTCTTCAGTTGATCAATCGCGGTCATCTTGCGGTCGAGAGGGCAGGGCAGATAGTAAGTGACCGCATCAAGAATCTCTTGAACACCCTTATTTTTGTAAGCCGAACCCATCATCACTGGCGTGATCTGCTGCGCAAGAGTCGCAGCGCGAATGATCTTGCGAATGTCGTTGACAGGGGGCTCTTTTTCTTCCAGCAGCATTTCCATCAAGGGATCGCTATACAGCGAAAGCTGTTCGAGCATGTGGGCGCGGGCTTCCGTCGCCTTTTCCTGGAATTCTGCTGGAATCGGTTCGCGGCGGATGTCTTCTCCATCTTCGCCGTCAAAGAACATCGCCTGCATGGTGATCAGGTCAATCACACCCTGGAATGACTGTTCACGGCCCATCGGGATCTGCAGTGGCACGGGGGTGACATGCAGTTTCTCTTCGATTTGCTTGATCACTTTGTCAGGATTGGCACCGGTCCGGTCCATCTTGTTGATGAACGCGATTCGGGGAACCTTGTAGCGTTTCATTTGCCTGTCGACGGTCAAAGACTGGCTTTGCACACCACCAACCGAGCAGAGCACCAGAATCGCTCCATCGAGCACGCGCAGAGATCGTTCGACTTCCACGGTGAAATCAACGTGACCGGGAGTATCGATGACGTTAATCGTGTATTGATCTTTGGGTTCACTGGCGTCTGTGACGTTTGTCACATCCCACTTCACTTGCGTTGCCGCCGCAGTGATGGTGATGCCCTTTTCCCGTTCCAGTTCCATGAAGTCCATCGTCGCGCCGACGTTGTCCTTCCCTTTCACTTCGTGGATCGCATGAATGCGTCCCGAGTAGAACAGGATTCGCTCGGTGAGAGTTGTTTTTCCCGAGTCGATGTGAGCCGAGATACCGATGTTGCGGACTTTTTCGAGGTTCATGGTCATGCTATTGAAACGCGGTCGGGGAACAGTGCGATCTCGGAGACGGTCTGCCGAAACCTATATTGGGAGCAGAGAAATCCAACGTGACCAGCTGGCTAAAAGAAAAGTCAATGCGAATTTCTCAGAGAAAACGACTGGAATACCGGGTAAGAACTGCCTCGAAAAGCGATTAACGCTGTTGTTCACCATCGGTTCATCACAGAGAGGCCACTGAGATGAACCCTAGCAAACTGAGCGAATCGTGCATTCCCTGAGCATGAGCAAGTCCTTAAATTCCATCGTCAATTCGCAATTCGGTCGCATCGCGATTCCATCGTCAGGATGCGAGAAACTTGTTAACAAGCACTAAAATGGCGACACGAGGCGAATTTCGGCAAGCTCCGTATTTCGCGATGATGATTCCATAACTTGTTCTTCCCGTTTTCACGAATCGGTATTCTAGCAACTGGACGCCGTTGCGGGAAGCGCGATTCGGATCGCTTCACAGATTTTTCTTTTTTGCGGCGGTCGCGTGCTCGGATCCTGATTCTATGAAAAAACGCCCTCCGGTCGGGTCGGAGGGCGTAATTCTATTGAACGGCTGTTCGGCTCGGTCGATTAGTAGCGGCCACCACCGCCACCGTATCCACCACCACCGCCACCTCCGCCGTAACCACCACCGCCGCCACCACCACTGCTGCGACCACCGCCGCCGCCGCCGCCGTATCCGCCGCCGCCACCGCTGCGACCACCACCGCCGCCGCCGTATCCGCCGCCGCCGCTGCGTCCACCACCACCACCACCACCACCATTTTCACGAGGACGTGCTTCATTCACAGTCAGCGTCCGGCCCTGAAATTCAAAGCCATTCAGAGTGCTGATTGCGGCTTCGCCACCATCCGACATTTCCACGAACCCAAAACCTCGTGAACGGCCAGTTTCGCGATCCGAAACTACTTGAGCCGAAGAGACATTGCCGTGCTGACTGAACAGCTCGCGCAGGTCATCAGCCGTGCAATTATAAGACAAATTACCCACATACAGATTCTTGCTCATCGTCGTCCTTTGCGAGCCACTCGGCTCTCTGAAACAGGTCATAGGCTGCCGCTTGCTGCGACAGGGAAGATCAAAGCCAAATCAGCGACTGCAAAACCGCGGCATCGAGAGCAACAACAAAAACTTCCCGACAGTTTTCTTGTTCCACGAGAGCAAACGGACCTCACTGTTGCCGAGGAGCGTCACCGGATTTGACTCACTTGGACGCGGCAAGAGAGACCTCAGGACAGCGGGCAAGCAGGATTATCGGTGGGCGGACAGGCATTCATCTTCCTACACCGGCAAGCCCCTGCACACCGGTGTGGCGTCTGTTATTGCACGTTGCGTCAAAAAAGGAAACGCCGATTCGACAGAATTTCCTAGAAAAACCCGACAAAGCGACGAAAAATCTCGCGATCGAATTCGACGTAACCCCAATGATAAACTGTGAGGCCTTCCCGAAATCGCGAATCAATCCCGGATGGACAGCTGACGAGGAAAACGATCCGGCTTTCAGGCTAATGATTTCTCGGGAAATCTCAATTATCACTGCATTGCATCTGGACTTCCTCATCTTTTGCCTCGATACGCTTGAAGTTCGCCGGTTTGATCGCTAATTTTCGGGCTTCGTCAACGAGCGGGTCACTCGAGCGCTGATTGTTCGCGCTGAAGTTACCCCCTTAGTCGGCTTGAATCCGAGCCGACTGGTTTCCAGTCAGCGGTTGCTCAGGCGACCGGGTTTTAAAGGACTTCGCATGTCGACCCAGTACGTATATTTTTTCGGCGATGGTCAGGCCGACGGTGGCGCCACCATGAAAACCCTTCTCGGGGGTAAAGGGGCAAACCTCGCTGAAATGGTCCGAATCGGTCTCCCCGTTCCCGCTGGCTTTACGCTGACCACCGAAGTCTGCACCTATTATTACGCAAACAATCGGACCTTCCCGCCAGAACTGAAGCAACAGGTTTTGGACGCGTTGAAGAAAGTGGAAAAATCGATGGGGGGCGAATTTGGTTCGGCCACCCACCCGCTGTTGTTCTCTTGTCGATCCGGTGCTCGCGAATCGATGCCGGGGATGATGGATACCGTGCTCAACATCGGACTCAACGACACAACCGTTGTCGCATTGGCCAAACAAACCGGCAATGAACGCTCAGCCTGGGACAGCTACCGCCGCTTCGTACAGATGTACGGTGACGTCGTGCTCGAACTCAAACCCAAGGACAAGACCGAAGGGGATCCATTCGAAGTGGCTCTCGAGCACAAGCGGGAAAAAGCAGGAGTCCAGGAAGACTCACAGCTCTCCGTTGCACAGCTCAAAGAGCTCGTCGCCGAATTCAAGGAACTCATCAAGACACGCGCCGGAAAAGATTTCCCCACCGATCCGATGGAACAGGTCTGGGGAGCCATCGGTGCCGTTTTTGGTAGCTGGATGAATGACCGAGCCATGGTCTATCGTCGAACTTACGGCATTCCACACGAATGGGGTACAGCCGCCAACGTGCAGGCCATGGTCTTCGGTAATCTGGGTGATGACTGCGCTACCGGCGTGGGATTGACCCGTGATTGTGCTCTCGGCACGCCCGGTTTCTGCGGTGACTACCTGATTAATGCTCAGGGCGAAGATGTTGTGGCAGGAATCCGGACCCCCAAGCGAATCGAAGAAACGCTCGCCCACGACATGCCCGAATCGTACAAACAATTGAACGAAATCGGCAAGAAGCTGGAAAAGCACTATAAAGAAGTCCAGGATATCGAGTTTACAATCCAGCGCGGCAAGGTTTACATGCTGCAAACACGGAACGCTAAGCGGACGGGTTTTGCCGCGGTCCGCATCGCAGTCGATCTCGTGAACGAAGGGCTAATCACAGAAAAGGAAGCCCTGCAGAAACGTCGTATTCCTGCCGACGACCTCGCTCAACTGCTGCAGCCGATCTTTGATCCGGCATCCAAGAATACCGCCACCAAAGAAGGCCGCTTCCTGGCAAAAGGGATCAATGCCGGACCGGGTGCCGCCTCGGGCGTCATCTGTCTGTTTGCCGATGAAGCCGAGAAATTCCACGAGAAGAATCCAACGATTGATATCGTGCTGGTTCGTAAAGAAACCAGCCCTGAAGATCTTCGTGGGATGAAAGCCGCCAAGGGGATTCTGACCGCAACCGGTGGTGCCAGCTCGCATGCCGCACTCGTCAGCCGCCAGATGGGAAAAGCCTGTATCGTTGGCTGTTCCGCCATCGATGTCGATTATTCGACCAATACCGTGAAGGTCGCTGGCAAGACTCTCAAGGCGGGTGACTTTATCTCGATGGACGGCTTCACCGGTGAAGTCTTCGAAGGACGTGTAGAAACCAAGCCGAGCGAAGTGATTCAGGTCCTCGTCCAGAAGACTCTGAAGGCCGAAGAGTCCGAAACCTATCAACGTTACTCCCAGTTGATGGGCTGGGTCGACAAGTATCGCAAGTTGCGAGTTCGTACCAACGCCGACACCCCCGGTCAGGCTGATGAAGCCGTTTCCTTTGGTGCGGAAGGGATTGGCCTCTGCCGAACCGAGCACATGTTCTTCGATCATCTCGATGAAATTCGCCACATGATCGTCTGCGAAACCAAAGAAACCCGTGAAAAGGCGCTCGCCAAACTCTTGCCGTTCCAACGAGCGGACTTTGCCGGGCTGTTTCGCAGCATGAATGGTCGTCCGGTGACCATTCGATTGCTCGATCCACCACTGCACGAGTTCCTCTCGGATCGCCATTTGGAAGAGCAACCCGATCTGGCACAGAAGCTATCGAGCTGGACAGGCAGTACGATTGACGCGGTGAAGCGACGTGTGGAAGAACTGCACGAAGCCAATCCGATGCTGGGGCACCGCGGCTGTCGACTCGGCATCGTCTATCCCGAAATCACGGCGATGCAGGCACGAGCGATCTTCGAAGCGGCCGTATTGGTCAAGAAGGAAGGGATCAGCGTCGTTCCCGAAGTGATGGTACCGCTCGCAGGGTTCCTCACCGAGTTCAAGAACCAGGAAAAAATCATTCGCGCCGAGGCCGAAGCGGTCTTCAAGGAAACCGGCATCACGCTGGAATACCTGGTCGGAACGATGATTGAAGTTCCTCGCGCTGCAGTTCGGGCAGATCAGATCGCCACCGCAGCCGAATTCTTCAGCTTCGGAACGAATGACCTGACCCAAACCACACTGGCGATCAGCCGTGATGACTACGGTCCGTTCATCGGTTTCTATCGTGAAAACGATATCATTCCGAATGACCCGTTCCAGACGATCGATCAAGAAGGGGTCGGGGACATCATGCGAATCGGTGTCGATCGCGGTCGGTTAACACGACCTGACCTCAAGATCGGCATCTGTGGTGAGCATGGTGGCGACCCAGCCTCAGTCATGTTCTGCCATGATATTGGGCTAAATTATGTCAGCTGCTCGCCACGTCGAGTTCCTGTAGCCCGATTGGCAGCGGCCCAACAGGCCCTTGCGAATGAAAAATAACGGTCCCTCGATGGTGTCACCTCATCGGGAACTAGTCCCGACAGATTGCCATCAGCACCGCTGAAAGTCAGTAAGCCGGGCATTCATCATGAATGCCCGGCTTTCGCTTTGATCGGGACCGATTTTACCAGGAATCTCTCGTAATTTTATTGGCGGATCAGGGGCTTTTCCCGCGACGATAATAGGCACTGTAAGGGACACAGAAAAAGCCGTTACCGATTGGATTCCAGTGATTGATGAAGAACCCCCGCCAAGCGGTGCGCGGCAAAGGCAGCGCGGGTTTTGGCAAGAGATCCTGCTGCCCGCAAATACTCTTTTGACAGATCGACCGTCTCGATTTTTTGCGAACCACGCACCGCCGCTTCCACCGCCGCCAGCACTTCCTCCGAATAGACATGGCTTCTGGCGTAGGCTGAACTCTCAACCAGCCAGGGAATCGGCAGTAAATCGACATCGGCAGTGGTATCGTCACGGGCCTGCTTCCAATTGGGGCCTAACTGAATTTCTTGAGCCCGTCGCTGAATGTCTCGAGCATCAAACTTCGGGCCGAGCAAACTATCCCACAAGGCATGCAAATTCTTCGATTGTCGTGTCGGAATCGAATTGCCACCCCGATCCCCTTCGGGAAAAAGCCCCTCGACATACAGACTGCCGGCATGGCAAGGTTGATGCGCATCGGCGATCAAATGTGCTAACCAACCAACGGCAAGAGCCCGATCCGAATTTTGGCGGGATTTGTCCTTCAAAACACCGCGACACAGCTCGATCGCCTGGGCGATGTGAAGGGGTTTTGAATTCAATGTCGCTCCGTCCGACGCAGATCCTGGCGTGAGAGGGACCTCCACATGACCAATCGTTAACGACGATCCTTGCTGCCAATGCCAATTGGGTCGATGAAAAAGGGTTTGCGATCTGGCGATATCAGGCCAATGGCCTGCACGACCAATTCGCCAAAGATCAATTTCTCCCTGACCAATCACATGCTTCGGATGTGAGAAATCTTCCGAGAACCGCGGATGATCCAGCAGAATCCGTTGTAACTCGCCTTGTTCTTCTGCCGTCAACAACCCGTAGGCCATGACAGTAATCAAGTGATGGCCACCAGCTGACCAGGCATGAACGGTTTGGTTCAACAGCAACACCATCCAAAACGCGAGTCGGAATTGCACTGGAAAACCTCGATCATTGGAAATCTTGACACTGGGAAATCTTGACACTGGGAAATCTTGACGAAAGGCAATGAAGCCATTGCGGCAAACCGCGACTACAGACAAAAACGGGGCAACCGGGCGAAATTTGCCTTGGATCAGCGGGCGGTTTTTACAAACGAAATCGTCGTCCTGCCGCGACGATAGGGACAATCCCTCAAACGAGACCACTTTGGGGACATTGGGGACAGAAAATCACCGCCTCACAGTTTCGGTTGGTTTAGGCGGCCTGGTCATCCCTTGAATTACATAGAAAAATACGGGAGTTAAAAAGATTCCAAAGAGTGTCACACCAAGCATCCCTGCAAAGACCGCAACCCCAAGAGTTTGCCGCATTTCATAACCGGCTCCTGTCCCGATCATCAATGGGACAACCCCTAAAATGAAAGCGAACGAGGTCATGATGATCGGTCGTAAACGCAACCGACACGCTTCCAGCGTCGCTTCACGCCGTGATTGGCCTGCCAGGCAGCGAGCACGAGCGAATTCCACAATCAAAATGGCATTCTTACAGGCAAGCCCCACCAGCACCACAAACCCGATTTGTGTAAAGATATTGATATCCATTTGAGCCACCAACACTCCCACCACCGAGCAAAGCAGGCACATCGGCACAACAAGAATCACAGCCAGTGGCAACGACCAGCTTTCATACTGAGCGGCCAAAACAAGAAAGACGAGCACCACCGCCAGCAAAAATGCGAACATGGCGGTATTTCCTGCCTGCAATTGCAAAAGAGCCAGTTCAGTCCATTCCGAACGCATCGACGGTAATAGCGAGCGGCCAGCGATTTCATCCATGCGGTTGATCACCTGGCCCGAACTGGTTCCCGGTGTCCCATTCACGTTAACAAACGCAGAAGGATAAAGGTTGTAGCGAAGAACCATGACCGGACCGGTCGTCTCTTGAATGGAAGCGACCGCCGCCAGGGGAACCAGTTGCTGGTGGTCATTGCGAACAGTGACCCGCTTCAAATCCTTCAATTCCATACGGTATTGAGCGTCGGATTGAACATTCACCTGCCACGTGCGACCGAAGCGATTGAAGTCATTCACATACAGCGAGCCAAAGCTGACTTGCAACGATTCAAATAAACCCGACAGTGACACCCCCATTGTCTTTGCCGCACGTCGGTCGATCTCAATAAACAGCCAGGGGGTATCGGCACGAAAACTGGAAAAAAGTCCAGTTAAACCCTGTACTTCAGCCCCTTCATCAACAATCTGCTGACTGACCGTTTGCAATGCGGTCGCACCGTTGTCACTACGGTCTTCGATCACCATTTTAAAGCCACCAGCAGTCCCTAATCCATCCACTGGCGGAGCCCCAAACACGTTGACGAGCGCCTCAGGAACTTCTGCTTCCAGTGTCAATTTGAGTTCGGTGGCAATTTGATCGGCCGTCAGGTTTGTGCGATGATGGAAATCATCCAGCATCAGATATACGGTACCAAAATTCGGCGCATTCGCCCCCAGCACGATCGACTGCCCTGCGATTCCTACCGTGTGTTTAACACCGGGTGCCTTCGCTGCCAATTTCTCGACTCGCCGCATCACCTGATTCGTCCGATCCAGCGAGGCGGAATCGGGCAACTGCACATTGACGAGCAGGTACCCCTTATCTTGCGGCGGGATAAATCCGGAAGGCGCGATCTGAAACAGATAATACGTCAGATAAACGAGCCCCACATATCCCAACAGCGCCACGAAACTGCCTCGCAGAAACAGGCTGACCATCCCCACATAGAGATTCGTGGCCACGTCAAAGCCACGATTAAACCAGCGAAAGAATTTTCCCAGCAGAGAATTGATGAGGCTGCACAGCAAATTGGCAACGACGACTCCGATCAACGCCGCAAGCAGGTTCGCTGAAACAAAGGCGAGCACCGGTTGCAACGGGTTTCCTCCCCACTGCTCAAGCCAGGGGCCAAGCACGTACCCCAACCAAGCCCCCCCCAACAACACGATCAGGCGCGGCAAGGCTTCGGCTTGATGGACCGGCACGGGTCCACTCGACGACTCGCCTCCGACTTTCACATGTCGAGGTTTCAGCAGCAGGACCGCCAGAGCAGGACTGAGGGTCAGCGAGTTGAATGCCGAAATCACTGTGGAAATCGCGATCGTCAACGCGAATTGCTGAAAGAAACGCCCGACAATCCCGGTGATGAAAACGCAGGGAATGAAGACCGCACTCAAGACCAATCCCACCGCAATTACCGGCCCGGCGACTTCATCCATCGCTTTGATCGCCGCCTCACGCGGCATCGCCCCCTCTTCAAGGTGCCGCTCGATCGCCTCGACAACCACAATCGCATCGTCAACAACGATTCCGATGGCGAGCACCAGTCCGAACAGTGTCAGCGTATTCAAACTGAAACCAAAA
>JBIKZJ010000580.1:0-3392 GCA_044354755.1 Schlesneria sp.
GGCGCCGTACGGAATTGTTTACCACAAGGGATCACTCTACCTCATGGCCTTTTCGCCCGAGCACCAGATGGTTCGGATTTACAAGCTGGACCGAGTGGTCGCGGTTGAGTTGCAAAAACAGCACGACGAACCCGACCCCCAGTTTGACCTGCGGCGACAGAACCATGCGGAGAAGGCCGATGCCACAATCATTCGCGAGTCTTTACTTTCATCTCATCTCCAGCACAAAAAATCGGGAACCGATCATCACCGAGGATCTGGAATCAAGGCTGTACGAGTACCTGGATTGATCTCGATCGCACGCGACGATCACCCCGTTGGGGTTCGACGAGGTGTTGGTGGGGGGCTTTTCCAGGGGTTTACACCCCTGGCTATTCACTTCCGTCCCTTTGGGACTCAGAACAAGACCCGTTGTAATCCGTGTCCGTTAGTTGATGCAATGTTGTCCATTGATTCCATGTCGTGGGTTGATGTCATGGCGTGGGTTGATCCCATGTTATGGGTTGATGCCATGTCGTGGATCGACCCCATGTCGTGGATCGATGCCACATCTCGGATTAGAACGGAATCCCTCATCGTCTTGAGCCGCAACGCGGCGTAAGTGAATCGCCAGGGGCGTAAGCCCCTGGAGACCGTCCGCCCCATACTCTTAAGCCGCAACGCGGCGACAGTCATTGATCAGATCAACCATCAACATCAAATCACAGGAACAATCGTAAACCACGATTTATCGGAACGGAAAAACATAAAGCCTCAAAAACGACGAACGCATATCCCCTCGCACGGATGGCTGAATCGTCGATTCGCCAAATTAGGCCGCGCCGAAAATCTTAAACCGACGAGCGAAAAAAACCTCGACCAAAACTCTGCGAACCCCCAATACCGGACGACCAATAGTACGAGCAATCTTATCCCCTCGCCCCGGTACTCCGGGGAGAGGGTTAGGGTGAGGGGTCTTCATCTTCTCTTCTCCCCATCCCCGCCTCCCGCTCTCAACACCAGTCCCCCCGCACACCGCAACCATCCCGACCGCACGTGACGACGAACTCATTCGGGGTGAGTCCTCATCATCGAGACCTGCATCCCCCCGTAAAAAAGACGGCCCCGGACGAGTCTCGCTCGCAGTTCCCGGCATCAGCCCGCCACAAAATGGGAATCACCTGAGCCCTCACGAGTCCCCTGGGACAAGCAATCATTCCGCGGGAGCTATCGACAACAAAGCAGGAAAAGTACCACCCATTAGCATGCTGATGTTGCCGGAACATGTCATGTTCGTCGCAGGTATTCTGGCCAGGGTTTATGTTCTGAGCTGGCCAGTCGTAGCTTCACCGACGCGGGGTCGGTCGAAAGCTTGAGTTTCTTTGAATCCGTTTCTGACCCAACCGTGTCACGATATCGATCGTGTCGCCGGACGGCCGAACGGACTTTGGGTTTCCACGCTTTATTTGATGCGTGATAAGTCCAATCCCTTCAGCTTCGCATCAGCAAGGGTCTCCGCCGCAGTTGGACCGCAAATCAAGAGGGGGTGTTTTTCATCTCCGCTGCCAAATTCGAGATCGGTACGAACAAACTCGAGCGCTTCCACCAGACTCCCCGCCTTGAGAAAGACCGGGGTGGCACCAACAACCGATTCAAAGCGTCCACACCGAGGGCAGGGATTGATAAATCGGGTTTGTCGCCGATCAGCGTCAAATTCCACGACCTTCACGGCGCGAATGGCAAAAAAGTCATGATCATCAGGGAGTGAGTGGAATACCAAACCTGATAGATCATTGGCATCGTACATGGTTTTGAATCGCTGGCTGGCAATCAACACCCCATCGTATGTGATGGAGAGATCCCATCTGCGTTTCTTGATAACAAGACCTAAGAGCGGTTCATCCCATTTGGACGTCAGCTCGCTGCAGGATTCGCAGCGATGAACTTCCAGTCGGCTCGGCCCTGACAGATCCGGTACAAGCTCTTGATGAATCCGCTGATACTGGTTGAGTTTTGGATAGGTGCGGAAAGCATAGCTATCGTTGTCTTGGCCGTCTATCAATGAAGTACCCATCAACGGAATCCTATTTCCAATTCGGGTGATTGTTTAAAAACGTCACCAACAACATCTGCATACCGATGATCGTACTTCCTGCAAATCTCCACCATGGCGACCAAACGTTCAGGCATTGTGAAGTGTTCTCGAAACCGAGGGAATTTTTAAAATCGGAATGTTTGCCAACGGGGTGCGATGAATGACCAAGGGGCGCGGGGAGTTAAGGGGGGACCGGTCCAGTTGTTTCAAGTCATCCATCTCCTCAAAAAAGGCCCCGTCCCCGATTGTCTTCCCTCGGGAAATTGGCAAGTGAGTATTTCAGACGGGCGAACGAAATCGTTCGCCCGTCTGATGTGGCAATTCATTAATCAGACATTTTTGCGAATAACCCAAAACCCCGAAAACGACCACTCCCCACCGCGATCGGCCCGCGAATCGGTTCTGGAAACGTCACCCGAACATGATAACGGGGCGAGTTCGTTAAGTTCTCTGGGGGAAGGTATCGAGATGCCATTTCCGCTCCCGGTCGAAACCCCACATCGCGCCATTGGACATTGGCATTTCGCATGAGTTCATCGGAAAAGCCCGCTTGGCGAAATGCCTTGCGCAATAAGTCTTCCGTACGTGAATCCAATCGAGACAGATAGCGTTTTTGAGTGCTCGCGTCACATCCCTGTTTGAGTTTTTTCCGAAGATGATCAGGATCATCGAAACCAGGAAGAATCACTGGAGTCACCGTGGACCAACTGCAGGACTCGTCCAAGTATTGCTTCAAGACCCAATCCGACCCCGGAAGAAGCGTTAAGACCCCCATGACTTCATCATGATGAATCAGTTCCGAGCCAGACAGATTTCGCCGAGCCCAGTCGATTTGGGTCCCGCAATGTGGCGGTGCAACAACCAGCACCCGCCGGATCGACTCAATCCGGTTCAGCGCAGAGTTGATCGTGGGGAGGGGAAGATATTGAAATCGATCAGGGCTAACCGGGCCACACGGTGGCCTTTCGCCGTTGGGCTGCTTTCCATGAATGAATTCATTCACCTGCTCCACGCTCCATCCTTGAGCATGTGCCGATTCGGCTGCGGCGTGTCGCACCAGACCGGCAACATCTCGGGTTCGCCGCAAGGGATCAAACGACCGCATCCCACTAATGTCGGGTTTCAAGATGCCAAAGGCGACGTAGCGGCGTTGCGCGAAGTCCTTCACTTGCTGATAGCCTACGATCTGAAATACCGATAAAGGAGGAACAGGCCGAAACCCATCTGGCCCGATCCGCTTCAGGAAAGCCGCGTGTTTGGAAACCAGCGCCTCAACGGTCCCATTCACCGGAACGCGCAAAGGTGTTCCACCGCCACC
>JBIKZJ010000579.1:0-3392 GCA_044354755.1 Schlesneria sp.
GATGGCAAAAGCCAATTAGAACCCGTGATTTCAAAACAGTGATCCCTCCGCCCGATCGACTCGTTGTCTCACGAGTCCAAAACAACGAGATTCTGTCGCGGGCCAATGATACAGGATATGACATTCCGCCCAGACTGCAACAAAAAAACGAATCTGGCCGACCGATTTTGATCAGGATCCGCCCCGGAATTGCGGACTAGTCAAACAGGGTGCCCTCTGCGGAATCGGCGAACTCTACCGCGAGGGAACCCGTTTTCTGATCATTCACGGTACGTCGCATACGACTGAAACGTTTCCCAAAGTGACACTTCCGCCACAGGAAGTTGCTGGGTCTTGGCAAAATCAAAAATGAGTTTGGCGATGTTTTCGGCAGTCGGATTGTCGTCAATCAAAAAGATCGGTTCACCCTGCTGTTGCAAATATTTTGCAAACGGATCGGCTTTATTGAGAATCATCCGGTGGTCCAGATTCAGATCGATCCAACTAGAAACCTGCTTTTTAATATCGGAAAAGTCGACCAACATTCCGCGATGATCGAGATGATCCCCTTCGAGCACTATGACCGCCTTGCCATTGTGTCCGTGCAAATACTTGCATTTTCCATCGTAATTCAGCAATCGATGGCCGTAACAGAATTCAATTTCTCGGACGACGCGATACATGAGGGATTCCATTAAAAAAAGGAAGGCAACCGGAGTTAGGGCCCGCATGAGCAATCGCGGAATCCCTGTTCCTCGGGATAGAGCATAAATCGAATCACTGGAATTCGCACCTGAGCGGTTCACAAAGTTGCTTAAAAATCCGTCGAGCCGTCGAGCTTTGAAACAGGGCGAACCACACAACGGCTGGCAACGTAAAAAGTTAATCGTCTTCGAATTCCCCGCCCAGAAGTTCCTCTTCGAAATCATCCAGATCAACGCCTCGATCCAGCGCCGAAGAGATCGCCTCTTCCCGCTCGGCCTTCGTGTGATCATCTGCTTTCGAACGGAAATAGAGCTTGATCGGGACTTCTTTAAACGGCAGGCGTTCACGCAATACCCCTAACAGATACCGTTTGTAGTCCTCGTCAAACAGTTCTGCCGCATTGCATTTGATCACGATCGTCGGGGGCTCGGTCGAAACCTGCGTCGCGAAGAGAATTCGCGGCATCCGGTTCATACGAGTCGGCGGCGGGGCATTCTTGATTGCAGCCCGGATCAACTTGTTTAACTCGCCCGTCTTCGTTCGAAAGCGGGATTGCTTGTAAATTGACTGCGCCAGGTTGATCAGTTTTTTGGTGTTGCGGCCATCTTTCGCCGTGATCACGCACACGGGAACATGCCGCATGTGAGTGAAGTTTTTGAACAGATATTCAGCCCAATCGGTGGTCCCCGTCGATTCCGGAGCCAGATCCCACTTGTTCACCACGAAGATACAAGGCTTGTATTCGTCAAAAATCTCCCCCACCAGTTGCTTGTCAACCTTCGAGATGGTCTCCATACAATCGAAAAACATCAGCACGACATTGGCTCGTCGAATACTTCGCTTGGCGCGGGCCAGGCCGTACCATTCCACATTGTTCGCCAGACTTTTTCGCTTGCGAACCCCCGGGGTATCAATCGCGATAAAGGCTTTTTCGTCCATTTGGAACCGCACATCGATGCTGTCGCGAGTGGTTCCGGGAATTTCGCTGACAATGACTCGATCGTCATCAGCCAGTTGGTTAATAAACGTGCTTTTCCCGACATTCCGGCGTCCCACGATCGCCAGCTTTAACTCCGGAACCTGATCGAGAATTTCTCCTTCTTCTGCTTCCAGATCGTCCGGCGGCGGCAGGGTTTTTAAAATTGCTTTCAGCAACTCGTCCTGATTCCGGTTTCCCTTAACGCTGATCGTGACCAGCGGAGCGGCCGCCATTTGGTAAAACTCGGCCACTTCCCGGTCGACTTTGGGCGAGTCGCACTTGTTCACGACCAGCAGCTTTGGTTTGTCGATTTTCCACAATCGACGACTCACTTCTTGATCGAGTGCTGTAATCCCAGCCGGGCCTTCGACCACGAACATGATCACATCAGCCTGCTCGATCGCAATCCGAATCTGCGTGTCGACTTCTTCCGTCAATTCGCCGACATCAACGATCCCAATTCCTCCCGTATCAATCAACTCAAAATAGCGATCATCTACGTGCATGAGATACGTGACGCGGTCTCGTGTGACTCCCGCCATCGGATCGACAACGGAGACCCGCTTATGGGCGAGCCAATTCATGATCGAACTTTTACCAACGTTCGGACGTCCAACGATGGCGACTTTGGGAACGGACATTCTGCGGATCTCAAATTAAAGCCAGGAAATTCAGAACCGATCATCATAGCAGACTGGCCAGCAGAGTTCAGCTGGACGGCAAAACTCGTGGGTAAACTGGCTGAAATCCCGAGAATGACGCTAAAAACCGCTTATTGACCTCGCGGCCAGAAACGAAAAAACCACCTTTTCCTGTGAAACTTCAGGAAACGGTGGCTCGATGTTTCGAGCGGTTTTGCCGCTTCAATCCTATTTTGCTTCCCGTTGTTCCCCCGCCAATTGCAGGCGGTCAGGACTGTTCCGGCTGCTGCTTTCGCGAAACGCGACGATCGACGGAAGCTCTTGATTGGGCTGTCCGACGCGACGAGGGGTGGTTCGCTCGATTTCCACTCGAGCCGACCCCGACTGAAATGGCCCCATACCGAAAAAGAATGTATTGCTGTCGTTGGCCAACGAGGCCGAGACACCCCCTGCGCCAAGCATTTCATTGGTTTTGGCCTCGTACGCCACCATCCCGATTTTCGCGAGAGCCGATTGGCGGGTTGTCTGCCAGAAGCGAACTTCCGGCAGGGTCATCATCCCAGGGAGTACGATTTCGGGAATCCCGACATAAGAATCCGAGTTATCCGTTCCGACCCCACCGCTCCGCATTTCCACGATCACGTCCGCGTCTTCTGCTTTGGGGGCAATCATCGCTCCGTTCAGCATCAACCGATGGCGTACCGAGCCAACAATATAGCCCTTGTCGACCGCTTCGAGATACTTGTCATCCACAAAAACGCGACTTCCATGAAACGCCGCAAAATCACATTTCCCCAGCGATTGATCGATCGCCCCAGAAATCAGCACCTGCTCCCGAGCCGTTCGAGCGGTATCCGTCCGTTTCATGGACGAGCAGCCAATCGTAAACAGCATCAGCAACATCAGGAAAAGCCGACGAGATGACATGGATGAGACCTCTCTACTGCAGGTGAAGAGAAAACAAAAGCCGAACTTCCTGAGGGAAAAACCCCGTGAAATCCCGACATTGACGGATCAGAATTAATAAAAAATAATTTTAATTTGCGTTTAAAAAAACGGCCGCCCATTTTTGGTGATGATGAGTCAAA
>JBIKZJ010000011.1:0-36314 GCA_044354755.1 Schlesneria sp.
GCTGATTTGGCTAACGGTGATCTGGCCCGTCATCGCACTGTAAGTTGCCGTGACGCCGGGGATCAGGTCGCTAGAGGGGATCGAATAGATCGGATTCGACTGTTGGCCATTGTTATACTGCGTTTGGAATTGGTTTAACGTGGTTCCGAGCGCACTCGATAACGTCAGCGTTAAGTTCGCAGCGGTTCCTGCGACGATATTGGAATTGAGGTCAATAATAGATGCCGTAATCGAGATTTGAGCCGCGGTAATTGAGTTCGCATTGAAACTTGAAGCAACGGTATTCGTTGTACTGACGGCTTTCAGTGGAAGATTCGGCATGACCAGGGGGGTTTGACCGAGTCCGCTGCCTCCGCTTCCAATCGTATATGTGTAGTACGTGTTGGGCGTTTTCGTGAACGCATTATTACTTCCTTGTTGCGCATAATTCTGTGCGACAGGACCCGTGTCGTCATTTCCGGTTCCATTCACATACGGCATGGCGTCACCGAAGAAGATCCAGGAGTAGCCGTTGCCGTTGTTCGAGCCGCCCCACGGCTCGGGTCCAACGAGATTCGCCGTGAACGCTGACGCACTCTGTGCAATTCCATTTGGGTTGTGAAAGTAATTCGCCGCGGTAGTGGCAGCCAGATTCGCATTGAATCCCGTGGATGTTTGGCCTGGATAGAACAAGGAAGTGACGTTTGGAACTGAGACCGTATTGTTGCTATCAACGTTTGTGGGTGCGGTATAGATCGTGTTGCTGCTTGCTGTATTCTGCCAGGCATTGGCAATATTGCCACCGGCCCCCCAATAACCTGATTGTTGTGCGGCATAGGCACCGTTGGGAGTTGTCACGCTGACAGAAATGGCATTGATTGCGGCTAATTGCACCAGCGATCCATTATTGTTTGTGATTGAGACGTTACCCGCTGTGTTGTTGATTGGGGCTGTCACCATCAATGCCGGACCGGATGTATTGTCGCCCGGTGTGCCAACGATCGCGGTGGAATTCAACGAGACATTGACGCTTGGTGTCGAGATACCGCTGGCATTGGAATGAACGCTCAGTGTGGTTCCTTGAGGTGAGGACCCCCCCTGGAACGTGACGTTGCCGATGTTGATGCAGGTGGGAATCGTGATTCCGTTCAGGATGATGTAATCGGTACCTTGATTGGTGATCGTGATCGTGGGAACATTCGCGGAAAGAGACCCGCTCCCGCTCACTGAAGTTGCGTTAACCAGCACTTGACCACCCGTCGCCTGCAAGTTCCCCAGGGCCAAAGTCGGGACGGGCGAATTGGAGGTTGTGGGTGAGACGACCGCTTGCGTCTGAGTATTCAGTTGCGTCACGATGTTTTCAGGATTGTAGGCGGGATCGTAGGCGGCGGTGAAAGCGGTAAAGGGACTGTTCGCAGAACTGTTTTGCGTGACAAATGGTGCTGGAGCGGCAAATCCCGAATCCGTCACCGCATTGACCGACTGACCATTGACCGTGAACGAATTCCCCGAACTGGGGATCACGATGTTCAATGTGTTGGCATACCCGGCGACGATGTTGCCATTGAGGCTCATGGTACTAATGGGATTACTGGTACTGTTGCCGCCGTCGTCAGTGGTCGACAAGAATCCAATTCCCAAAAACTTGTAGGTTAATTGATAATGCCCGTACGCACTCAGGTTATCCTGGTTATTCAAATTGGACGTCAGGTAGACATTTTGGTTCGCAAAAATGTTGGATCCTGATGCGACTGTGACCGAGGAATTGGTATTGATGATGGCGGAGGCACTCCCCGCAGGGATCGTGATGACTCCACTGCAATTCGAATTGGCGAGCGCGTTGACGATAATCGAGGTTTGTAATGACGCCAGTGAATCAGTACCGGCCTCGATATAAATGTTATTGCCCGCAGTAATACTCGATCCTGATCCGATGACGACAGATTGAGTGTTGTTGACAGTGGCGTTGGAATGGGCGCCACCGCCGCCCGCCAGTCCGTAAAGATGTGTCACGGTCTGATTCGTTACGGCAGCTACGACAACGGTCCCGATGCCGATTGATCCGTTGGGTGCATTCAAGGTGACATTGGTACCGATCGTGACACTGGGATTGAGCGTGACCGTCGTGTTCGCGACATTATCGGCACCTTCAATCGCTCCCCCGGTTGACAGTGCTGCCTGTTCCGTTTGATTCGAGTTTTCGATCGCATCGATCAGAATGCCCCCGGCCAAATTCGCAGTGATGTTGGCACCGTCATTCACATTGACATTCACCATTCCGGTCAAATTTGTATCGATCTGGGTGGCATTACCATTGATCACTCCTCCCGCCCCGGTTTTGACCATCAATCCATTTGTCGTGTTGGCGAACGAGTTCTCGCCGGTGATGGTGACCGATTGATTGCCGAGCAGCGTGGTGGAGTTGCCGATCACGACGTTGACTGTTGCAGTGCCGTTGTTGTTGGCGTCCGCACCACTCCCCCCAACCACGGAGGCATTCGTGGAATCGGCGACGCAAATGTAGTTGCTGGTGTTTTGCCCACTGATCGTGATGATATTCGCCTGGATGGTCCCGCCTGAAACTGTCACGGTTAACGTGGGGGAATTGATCGTCGTGGAGACTGCGGCAGACCCACCAACGATCGCTCCGGATCCGGATGCGGTTTGTGCGCTCGCTGTGTTTGTCGATGTTGCATTGACCGTGAATGCGCCAGGAAGAGTCAGATTGACGTTTTGCACGGTGGCCGTGACGGTGGGACTCGCCGTGACGGTGGTCTGGTAAATTCCGGCTCCCACTTCGGAAATACTGAGATTGGGATCCGATGAAGAGACCCCATTATTCGCGGTCACGGTGTTGTTGGATATCGACTGAACGGTGGTGTTGCCGTACGCATAAACGTTGGTGGGACTGGTCGCGGTTGCCACTCCCAGCACCGCCGAAACGGTCTCCCTCGCTGAGCTATTCAGTGTGACTCCGACACCTGTCAACAGGCCGACGGTCACCGAGTCGCCACTGGTGGCCACGGTCTGGTTTGTGGTGGCGGTGATGAGCAGATTACCGACGATGATGGTACTGGAAGGAGAGACGCTCGCCGAGGTCGTTCCGCCCGAAAAGGCGCTGGCCAGAAACGCACCGATCGAACCGATTGCAGCGACACCCCCATCCACCTGTGCATTCAGGCTGTCCGTGCTGGTGGCGATCACGCTTAAGTCTCCGTACATTCCGCTGCTATTCGTTCCCGTGTTGATCAACGCCGTCTGTGCCACCACGGATTGATATTTCGCGTTGTTCGTAATTTGTGCGTTACCCCCCGCCGCAGCTACATTCGCGCTCACGCTGGCTGCGGTGGCGACGGCCAGGTCTGTCAACGAGGCTTGGCCAGTGGTTGTTACCTGGATGGGGGTGCCGCGAGTGGTCACATTTCCCTCGATCACGGCCGTGACCGAATCGTTGTCTGTGATTTGTACCAGCGAGACACCGATCGAGGCGCCGATCAATCCAACGGAAATGGCACTACTTCCTACGGTTGAGCTGACTGTGGGAGCAGCTGATGCGCTCACCAGGACTCCGATCACCGAACTTGAACCGGACAGGTTTGAGGTGACACTGGCACCGGTCAGGATCCCCGCCTGAACTTTTCCATTCAGCGTCGTGGTGACATTCGCTCCTGAACCGGCAAACGCAAAGCTAGCGGCACTGAATGCTGCGCTGACGGCAACCGCAACTGCAGTGGAACGAACTTCCGGGGTGGCGGCGGCGGTGATTGTCAGCGGTCCGGCGACAATGACGGAAGTCGTGGGGGCGGATGATGTCGAGGTTAAATTACCGACAAAAGCCTCGGTCGTGTTCCCCACAGTGTTTTGGGCCACGACCACTCCAGGGGCGAGGCTGACAGAACCCTCTCCACCGGATATGCTAAGTGACCCCGCGCCGGAGTTACAGGTGATTTGGGATTGATCAGTGGCTGAGAGAGACAGGCTGTCTGTAGGCAAAGTTCCTGCGGTGATGGTTCCTCCCGTGATCCCCGCTTGAATCGTATTCGCAATCGTATTGTAAGCTCCCGCGCCGGACCCCGATGCACTGAATCCTCCCTGACCAAGGCTGGCGGTGATCGCGACACCCCAGGAAATCGAAGTGATGTCTGCCGTGGACGTTGCCTGCAGGCTGAACGCATGTGTGGTGGTAATCGTTGAGTTCAGGACCAGAGCGGTAACGGTGTTGGTAATGGTATTGGTACCTGAGGCAGCTCCAATGGCAATACCCGCTCCACCGGTTCCCGAGGTCGCGACGGCAAGTCCAATTCCGCCCGCGTTCGAGTAGATGCTGGAATTGTCGGTCGCGGAAATGGTAAGTCCGCTCGATGTGACCGAGGAGGTTCCCAAGACTTCCGCCTGGACCGTAAAATTGACCGTGTTTCCTGTTCCAGCGCCGGCACCCGCGATGCTGATTGCCCCCTCACCACCTCCCGCATAAGAACCTGAACCTGCAACGGCGACCGCATAGATGTTACGACCATTCTGATATTGATCACCACCGGAATAGGGGGTTAGTCCCGCAGAGATTGTAATCAATCCGCTGCTCGAGACAGTGGCGTTATCAATTTCCGCCTGAACAGTTCCCTCGACCGTGTTGAGGCTGAACGAGACTGCTACGGAAACACTCACTGCCGATGCAACACCGATTCCTGCTGCCAAGGCACCGGTTCCCGCAACGATCGAGGAGCTCTCTGCAGCGGTCAGACTGACTCCTGCGGCGTTGCTGACCGTGCTACCGGCATTGATGAATGCCGAAGGGCTGGAGTTGATCGTATTGACCGCTGCAGAACCCGCCCCACCAATACTCAACATGCCTGTCGAAGAAAAGCTTCCTGCCACCCCAAACGCGATGGCCTCGATGGCCGCATTATTGGTTGCGGCAACGGACAAGTTACCGGGATTGGGGTTCGATGAACTGGAGGTGCTGGCGATGGTGGGGAAGTTGATCGTCGACGCATTGGTGACTGCTGACTCGGTCGTCAGCGAAACGGTGTTGACGGCTGCAGCGGCCCCAACACTCACGGCGACTCCCGCAGGGTTCAGCGACGTTGAACCCGCGATAGCGACACCTCCGGCGTACGCGTTAATGATCGCTTGACTTTCTCCGTTGACGGTGACGTTGCCTGATCCCGTCACGTTGACAAGGCTGCCACTGATGAGGCTAGAGACGTTCTGATAGATCGTGTTTCCGGAACCCGCACCCGCGCCCGAAATGGTCCCAATCTGTTCACCCGCGCTGTTGAATGTTCCTGAGCCTGCTGCCGTGATCGCCAGGATGTTCGCCGTATCCGTTGCGGAAAGGTTCAAATTCCCTTGAGGGAGATTGATCGTGGAGTTCATGATTTCTGCCGAGACGACACTGGGATTTGCCGAAGAACCAATGTTGTTGATCGCATCTGAGACTCCGACGGCCATGGAAATCGCGTTCATGTCCCCTGCCTGGGCCTGTACCGAGACAGCCCCTGCCACCGCTTGAATCGAGGAGGAGTCGCTCGCAGAGACCGTCAGGCCGTTGCTGGTAATCGTCGTTTTCGAATTGCCGGGATCATTCGAATTTCCAACGAATGCTGAAACGGTATTGTTAATTGAATTCCCTGCCCCGCTCCCAATCCCTGACAACGAAAAGAGATCGCTGGAAGTGGCTGTCGAGAACACGCCCGCCACACCGATGGCGTAGGCAAAAATATTTCCCTCGGCGACCGAGTTCACCGAGACGCTGCCCGAATTCGCGACCACGGTCGCATCGGCAATTGAGCTACTCACATTTTCGGTGATCGTATTGACGGCCGCGGCCGCCCCGGCTGCTAAATAGGCCGAGGTGCTGAATGCGACCTGTCCGGCACCGGCACCGATGGTCGATTGCTCTGTCGATTGAACACTCAGCCCCCCAGGGCAGGTGATCAGCGAAGAGCGATTCTTGCCAGAGATCGCGGCATTGACGGTATCGGTAATGGAATTCAAGACGACCGAGGTTCCCAGGGTCAACGTTCCGTTCACCTCGGCCCCGACAGCCGCGGCGCCGATCAATTTGTTGCTGGCGGCGGTGACGGCGACCCCATATTGAGAATCCGTGCAGGAAATGGTGGAACTATCGATCAATGCCAAGGTCTGACCCGTGAAGGAATTGGAAGAAACCGCAGCACCCGCTGCCAGTCCCGCTAAAAACTTGGACGACGACGTATCCGTGGAAAGTGCCCCGGCTCCCGAATAAATCGATGAGTTGTCTGTGGCATTAACGGCAATATTTCCCGAGCTTGATATGATCGTGCTATTGATGACTTCCGCCTCAATATTCCATTGCGTCACTGTGTTTTTCGACACCGCAAAGTCACCGGTCAGGAGCGAATTCGACACCGTTGCGCCAACGGCAAACGAGTAAATATTATTCGAATTGAGGTAGGGAAGATTCATTCCTGACAGATTCGCAGTCAGCGAGGAAAGATTCGCCGGAGCGCCAGACAGACTGACGACTTGAATCGGTCCTGACGCGAGTGTCACATTCGAGCTCGAAATCTGGGCAGTACTGTTGCCGCTCAGCGTGACCTCCGTCACGGCGACGCCGGCGCCCAAAAGATTCGGATTTTGATTGGGGTTATTCGCGCTCGCAGAACTCGTCGTGACCACCAGACTTCCCGCCGCCGAAATCAAGAGGGGGGTCATCGTTGAGGCCAGCATCAGGCCCGCTGTACGACTTGCCGACGTACTGTTGATCGTACTGTTTTGAATCAGGGCGTTGACGCTCAGCGTCGCATTGGTCGTGGTAAACATTCCTGACCCGGCCACGCCGCTTTGCACGATATTTGCCCCGGTGGCAAAACCATAATTCGCCGACTTGTCGGTCGCGGTGATGGTAATCCCGCCCGAGGTTTGTGCCAGTGATGAGTTGTTGACTTCCGCGTTCGTTTGATAGTCCAGCTGGTTGAGTGCCCCCGCGAGTCCAAACCCCGCACGGATTCCGTCTTTTCCCCCTGCTTGAGATAACAGCATGTCCAGTGTTCCAGCGACCCCCCAAACGGTGACCGCATTGGTCGCCACAATCTGGAGATTGGCCAGGTTTGTTCCCGTCACCGAATTCAGTTCAGCCTGTGTTGTGAGCGTCAATTGGTTTTTGGCAATCGACCCCGCGACGGCAAATGCACCATTCCCGACGGTGTTCGCGTTCCCCCCGGCAGCCAGTGCGCCAACTTCCATTTCATTGGTCGCACTCAGATCAATCGCCATCGACGTAATCGTCATCTGATCGATGAAAGCCTCGACATTCGCCGTGACAAAATTGAGAGCGACCGATCCGGCAATTCCGACTGACGTTTCGGCGGCCTGAGTCGATTTTCCCGAGTTCTGGGCATACGCACCGGTCAGCGAGTTGACTTGCGTGCGATCTTCGCTGGTGACCGTCAGGGTGAACGGAGTTGCACCGACGGTTCCAGGAAGTGTTCCCATGTCGTTGATGTACGCGAGAACCGTGTCATCGACGACAGTTGTCGCGGCATCGCCCGAGACGCCGATACCGTAATTTTGAGTCGCTTGATTCTTCGTGCCTCCGTGTTGTGGTTGCCCGCTCGTGGAGCCCCCAGCACTTACGCTCGTCCCGGCGAGTGCAATGGGTGTAATCGAACCGGATGCGAGCGCCTGAATCGTGACGTTACCCAGCCCCGACAACTTTGAGGAAAGGGGGCTACTGCCGTCAGGTCTGCCGAGATAAGCCGAGACATTGCGATGAAGATCAACAACCGAAACGCTGACTCCCACGCCGGTATTTTGACTTTTGAGCACGTTTCCCGAGGCCAGAATCAGTGTGGTTTCGTCATTCGCATTGACCTTGACATCTCCCATTGTTCCGGGGGCCGCAGTCACAAACAGGGATGTTGTCAGCGGGGAGCTACCAGAAGGGGTGACGGGGACAATTGCAGCGGTAGTCTCTTGAACAGGGGTCTCGAACAATCCCAGCGAACCAGCCACGCCAGTGTTCGTCGCCGAACCACCCCCTTGAACCAATTGCAGATACCAGACATTGGTCGTGGCGTTGACGGTCAATCCCCCGCTGCCGACGTTGACTCGGGTCGGTTGCGTGACGGGATCGTGATGAGGGTCGGTATTCCCTAAATAGGCATTGGTATGATTGTTCATGACAATCGAACTCGAAGATCCCCCGACGGAATTGGTGCCACCGGGCAAACTGACAGGAGAATTTCGATTATAGATCGGGTCGATGTAGATCATCAGGTTGCCGGAAGCCCCCGTCTGCGCCATATTCGTTGTGGCAGTGACGCTCACCGGCTGACTGACGGGGGCTGAGGTAAACGACGTTTGATTGATCTGCGCCCCGGCCGCAATTTGGGCGAGATTCTCGTTCGTGAATTCGGTGTTGGAAACACTGAAGCAAACAGAAAGTTTCAGCTGCGCGTTCAGTTTACTTTGCTCATTCGTGAGCAGTTTGTTGGGGCCGCTGAAGGCATCCGTCCAGTTATTAAAGAGATACTGGTCGATGCCAAGCTCATTGTCACCAATGGTTTCGAAGTCGCTGGCAAATGTTTTGAGATCCTGGAGGGGTTTGCGAAAAAAGTCCGGAAAACTGACTGCCCCTTGCCAGGGATAGTCAATCTTCGAGTTGACGCTGACACCGGCGCCGCCCGTGACCTGAGCACCCGAAGCGATGTAGGCACGACTGGTATTACGAACCAGGGCTACAGCGACTGCGACATCCACGGAGTAACTGCTATCGTTGTTGACATTCGTCTCTGCCTCGGCTTCGGAATGCAGGTTTTCTGTAATCATGCTTTCGACGAGAACGCTGCCGGGGGTGAGCAGAATGGCCGTGCTTCCGATAATGGCTTCGACGGTGTTGTTAACCAGCAACGTCGAGTCCGCAGCCAGGACCGTGCGGAAATTTTGATTCTGATACGTTGTCGCCTGCTTCACCGGTTTCGGTGTTTTCGCAGCGGATTCCTTGGACTTGTATCCAAAGAGTTTTGCCACAGAAAGTACGGCTGATTTGATTCCAGCCCATGCGGCTGCTAACGCCGGTGAAACCACATCCGATTTCAGCCACTTATTAATTCGGGACCTGACCATGGTTGTCCCAAAGAGATCCATGACGACGATCGAGTCTGTCGAGGTGAGATTGGCGCGAATCTGGATGCCTGAAGCCTGCATGCTTGGTGCCAGTGATTGGCTGACGCCAGCCATTTGGTTTGTGGTGGCGATTCCGAGGGCCATTGTTGTATACAGCGGGAGCAGAGGCGGACTGGATTGCTGTGCTTCCGCTAATGTATTTGTGAGTCCCAGAATGATCGAGCCAGGGCTTTCCTGATTGGCATTCACAACGGCATAGTAAGTATTCCCGTTAATTAATCCTGGATTATCCAAACCCCAGCTATCGGTGAATATGAGCGGTGTGCCGGTCGAAATGGTGAAATCGTCGGCCTGAATTAACCAGGGATCTGTTGCGGTCCCGCTCCCTGATACCCAGGTGATCAAGCCGGGAAGTGCATTGAAGGCCGCAGCGACATCCGCTGCCGAGGCATTCCAGTTGAGGGGCGCGGTTGTTTCTGTTTGTCCATTGACGACGAGACTTAAAGTGAATGTTCCCCCTGAGGCAGTGGTCCAGACGGGCTGCAGGTTCGCGGGGTTTATCTGGGTGATGGCACCACTGGTAAGAAGCTGTGAGTTACTGGTCGAAACATTCGAAAGAGCGGTGCCACCGTTCCAGGCGATCATCCAGGGATCAGACTGCACGCCGCTCCCGGTGACAGACCAGATATTCACACCATTGAGTGCATTCAGGGCGATTTCAACCGCACCGGGCGTCGCATCCCAAGGGATGGGTGCCGTGGTTTCGATGAGACCGGCAGCGGTCGTGACGGAAATGGTGAAGGTGCCACTCGCCGCATCCGTCCAAATCTGCTCAGCGGTGACAGAGCTGTTGTTGGTTTGCGATCCCGCAGTGCTTGAGCTGGAACTGGCGGTCAATTGCGAATCATCGGTCGAAAGACCACCGATTCCATCCCCGGCGATTTGCCAGGGACTGGCAGCAGTGCCACTGCCAATGACCGAAACGGTGACTCCGGCGAGTAAGTTCAATGCGGCGGCGATATCGGTCGCTGTTGCGTTCCAGGCCAGGGGGACGGAGGTTTCGATTCCCATGTTGTTGGGGTTAACCGAGAGGGTAAATGTGCCGCCAACAGCGTTATTCCAGAGCTGCAGCACGCTCAGCGCTGTGGTGTTTGTCGAGATAGTTCCCAGGCCACCGGTTAACAGCGAATCATCGGCCACTAATCCATTTTCCAGCCCGGTTCCAGAAATCACCCAAGGGCTCGCGTTGGAGCCACTTCCCGTCACGGTCACGCTGACGCCGGGGAGCAAGTTCATTGCCGCAGCAACTTGCGAGGCGGTCGCATTCCAGGGAAGAGGTGCGGTGATTTTGACTTGTTGATTCTGACTTTGCGGTGCAACAAGGATTGTAAACGATCCTCCCGTCGCCTGAGTCGATAGTTGTACGGTACTGGTGCTCAGTGTCCCCACGGTGACGGTTCCACCGGTCAGGGAACTTCCGTTCGCACTGGTGATATTCAATGAGTTCGAGGCGGGAATGGTTACGGAAAGCAGGCTGGCTGTTCCATCGGTTCCGTCAATGACATACGAGTTACCTTGCGTGTCAGTCAGCGATTGTTGCAACTCGATATCGACCAATGGAGAGCCAGGGGATTGTGCGGTCGTTAGCCCCAGAATATAATTTGAAAAAATCGGATTAAGACTTGGGTTCACCTGATTCGACGCATAGTAAACTTGCCCACTGACTAACCCGTTTACAGGACGCCCCGAGGCACCCTGAAAAACAATGGGGGTGCCATCCATCAAGCCAGGAGCGGTTTGAAACACCAGTCCGACTCCGGATTCAATGTTCGCAATCGTAATTTGATAGTTGGGTGTAATCAGCCAGGGTGACTGCGTTGTGCCTGATCCGGTGACCGTCACGCTGACGCCGGATGCCGCCAGAATGCTGGCCGCAATGTCCGCCGGAGCCGCATTGTAATTCAACGAGGGGGTTGAGAGTGTCTGGCCATTGGCCGTCAGAGTGAGCGAAAACGTTCCCGCCGTCGCCGTGCTCCACAACGCCTGTGTCAAGGGATTAGAGAGAGTCGAGATCCCCCCGGACAGAGAGTCCGTGACAGATTCAACGAGTAATTGCAGGGTATCCACTTGAGTGGTGATCACCCAGGGAGCCTGAGCTGTTCCAGACCCGATGACCGTGACGGTCAATCCCGAAGCGGACTGAATTGCCGCAGCGAGGCTGATGTTCGATGCGTTGTAGGCAATCGGAGTGGTGGTTTTGCTCTGACCATTCACTGTCAGGTTCAGTACAAACGTGCCGCTTGTTGCCGTGTTGGACAACGTCTGTGTCATTGGGTTGCAAAGTGACGAACTTCCACCAACCAGCGAATCGGTCACAGATGCAATCATTAACTGCGTAGTACCAACTGGCGGAGTAATGATCCATGGAGATTGTGTTGTTCCCGCTCCGGTCACCGTGACGGTCAATCCCGCAGCGCTATCAATCGCTGCGGCGACGCTCGCACTTGAGGCATTGTACGAGATCGAACTGGTTTTCTTGGCTTGGCCGTTGATGGTCAGATTAAGAACAAATGTTCCACCGGTTGCGTTATTCGAGAGATTCTGTGACGCGGCATTCGAGAGATTTTGTAACGAGGTCAGGATCAACGCTCCACCCGTCGTCGCGGTTGTGGCGGAGCCGATCAATAATTGATTGCTGTAGAGCGGCTGATTTCCAAGGCCCATGAGTGTCGGATTGGCATCCTGCACGACCGGATTGGCGGCTTGGGACTGTGATTGCGTATTGGCCAGTTGAATCACACCGGGCGTGGTGGGGTCTACAATTGCATAATAGGTCTGACCATCCGTCAAGTTACTGATCTGTACTCCCAATCCCTGATTGAAAACCAGCGCTTGGCCATTGATCAGATTGCCAATGATTGTCGTTTGGTTCGGGTAGACTCTGGTCGGCGTTGAGCTGGGAAAGTTAAAATTAACGGTGTCATTATTTATATCGAAACCACCAACAGTATAAGTCGTGGTTCCTGCCGTAAAGCTGGAATTTCCGGTCAGTTGAAGTGCTTGACCGCTGGAATTTATCAACTGAATCGCATACGGGGTTGTGTTAGTGATCGAGGAATTGACGACCAGAACCGTGTAGGATCCTGCTGCAAGGGGATTCACGATTCCATTCGCGCCAATCGACCCGATGAACTGGCCAGCGACCGGTGTGTACGTCACCGTTTCACCATTGGTGAATAGCGGGTTGCCGTTTTGCCAGGTACCAAAATCGAATGGAATTGTGTTATTGGAGGGATTGAGGCTGGTAATCGGTACCGAATTCCCGTTTGAATCGGTTAACGTAGGATAGCCGCCGCCAAAACTGATGGGGGTGGGTGTTACGCTGATGGCACCGGCCAGTGTCGCGGCAAGCTGCAGGCTGCGGGGGTTTGATGGGTTCAAAATGGCGTAATAGATTCCGCCCGAATGAAGTCCGGGAATCGCGACACCACCAGGTCCCGCGTCGTAGAGAATCTCGGTTCCGTTTTGATAACCCGAGGGAATCGGGTTGGGGAAAATCAGGCTGTCGGTCGCAAAATTTACGACAAGATCCGCGTTGAAATTCAGCGATGCCGGAACCGTGGCATTACCGCTGGCGGTGATGCTACCATTCACGATCGCCTGAACATGAGCGTGAGACTCGGCAAATCCAACTGCGACGCCCGTTCGACCATCCTCGTAAGAGGCGGATTTGACAGTCAGCTGACTTTTATTGACGGCGGCCGCAGTGATCTGAACGGTCTGACCGGCTGTGATACTGGCCCCCGCATCGACGTTGATCGTCGATGCGACTTGCAGAATCGTCACCCCAATGGCAAGAGTGGAGGTTTCCGCATTGGCCTCGGAGGCCCCTTGGGCTTTTTTCGCTTTGGCAGTCAATTCATTGTTCACCGTCGCAGTTGTCCCGATCGTCACGGTTCCTGCGGCGTTGATCGCCGTCTGGGACTGCAGTTCGACCGTTGCCTTGGGGTTGATGTAATTGACCCCCACAGCCGCGCCGAACGGGTTCTTTTTTGCCGAGCTTTTATTAAAATAACCTTTAAAGTATCCCCAGAACGCCTCTGCATCCGCATAGGGAGTCGTGAGGCTCGAGATTTTGACATTTCCACTGCTGTTGATCGTACTGGCGTGGGTCGTGCTACCGCCTGTCGTGCTACTGCCGGTCGTGCTACCGCCTGTCGTGCTATTGACGAATGTGATTTCCGCCTCGGGTTGCTTAACAATGATCGACACTGGCAAAGTCGTCATCTTGCTCAGGAGTTCTTCGGCTTTGCCGGCGACACCCCCCGTATAAGAATCGACCATATTTTGAGTTTTGAATTGGTCCCCCGCCGCCGTCGAAATCGTGACATTTCCCCCACTGATTGCTGCGGTCTGGTTAATCGTGATGGTTGCATTTGCGCCGCGAACCCATTCGTAAATGTCCTCTGCCTGAGCCCAAATTGCCCATTTCGCATCCGGCACGGTACCATTGGCATCAAGGGTAATCGCTCCGTTGTTCGCGGAGGTCGTTGCTGTTGCGAGCAATTGAGCTCCGGCATTGACCGTAATCGAGGGAGAGTTCGCGTTAATCGAGAGTGCGTCGCTGGAGGGCCGCGACGCACTCAAGCTGATGCTTCCCGCTTGACCGATCGAGGAGGATGTTTCGAGGATCGCTCCGGATTGGATCACAATCTTTGGGGCGCTGAGCGTGATATTACCGGCCGCTCCGGTGGAAGAAGCGGTATTCAAGATCACGCCCGAATTAATGATGATCTCGCTCGAGTCCGTGATGGCAATGTCACCACCATTGCTGTTCCAGTTCTGTGCGATGATCGTCGTCAACAGTGTCCGTTTTTCCAGGATTTGCGTTTCGGCGGAAAACCGTCGCGTCATCAGCCGGCCCTGGCGCGGCAGCAGCGCCACGCGTCGACGCCAAAGTCCTGTCAAATTCAGAGAGGGGAGCCAACCCGATTTTGCCCGAGACTGTGATTGTGGACGATATGTGCTCATCTTCAAAACTCCTTCGAGGCAATTCACTTCTGCCTCTTTAGTCAATTCATTTCCGAGTAGGGTGTTTAGACCCCAGTTCAACGAATCAGGTCGATTCAAAAATACTTGTTCGTTGAGTTGGTTTTCAGATCATTGTGGTATGGGAATCGGGACCGTACACAAGTACGGTCCCAATGGGGGTGATTCAGGAACGCTTACCATTCAAGAACGCTTACCGAGGTTGCTCCGTTTCGAGGTTAAGGACAGGGCAGCCCCTTTGGCCTTTACCAGCTTTGGAATCAGCAGATTGACAATCGGACTCCCCAGCCCCGCGAAGACGTTGTAATAGTTCTTACCCGAGGCAGGGGGGACCGGGGTTGTTTTCTGGGTCGTTTGATTGACTGTTGCCCCCACCGAGCGGAGGGGAGGGGCGTTTGCCAGGGAATAGAGTGTGGGGAGAGTCTGGCTGATCCCATCCAGTGGCAGCTGGCCTGCCAGCTGGCGACCCTGATTGGCGATCGCGAAAATCGCGGCCCAGGAGGGGGCGGCAATGCTGGTTCCCCAGGCGTTTCCCCAAGGTGAGCCCCCAAAGGCGTAATTATTCCCGCCCGATTTAAAGTTCGTGGTTGTTGTGTTTTCGTAAGAGTTATAAACGGCGACACCGGAAACTTCAGAACCGTTAAAACTAACATCGGGATCGGTACGGCCCGCAGTACTGACCGGATTAGCGCGTTTCGTAGTATTCGGAATAAATTGCTGATAGGTCGGTTGTGGTTGAGTCCCATCGACCCCCCCTCCGGATCTAAAGGGTTTCCCCGTGGTCTGCATTGTCCCACCGTTGACCGCCTGTTCAGAGATCAACTGACCACTGGCGGTGGTCTTGATCTGTGTGTATCCCGCCACGACGACATTCGACGCGCCAAAGCCGCTCGGTCCAAAATCCCCACTGGACGAAACATACGTGACATTGGGTGCAAAGGGGCCTGAATTCAGGCTGTCGGCATTAAAGCTGGATGTTAAAACAGAAGGGGCCGGAATTCCGGGGATGTTCCAGTTCGCCACAAGAGTCATGACCGCTTGCGCATCAGCCACGGCGCTACTCGACGCCTCAATGACAACGATATTGGCAAGTGGGGCTAGCGCATGGACCCACTGAATGTCCTGCGGAACTTCGCTCGGGTCAGGATTGATTTGCTGAGACGGGTAATTCGTTCCGCCCCATTGATCGACCTTCAGGAAGACGGGGCCGCCTGGCTGATTGAAGCTATTCAAGCCGATGGCCCGATCAAACATACTAAGGTCACTGTTGCGAAAGTTTGGATTAGTGCTACTCACAAAAGCCGAGTTATCTCCTACGGCAAAAATCGCCACGGTCTGACCTGCGCCAGTCCCTTTGATTCCCCCTGCAAGTAACACCGAGGAAAATCCATACGCTTTTGCGATCTGTGCTGGTGAGTGTGTCAGTGCAAAGTTGTAGTACAATGTTTGATGATTCGGGCCAGTGACTTTCAGCAGCAACGGGTCGTTGACACCCCCCACGCTGATGGTTGGAATCCCGCGGATACTGATCGTGCTGGTTTTGGCCGACCATTTGATTTTCAGTCCTGCGACGTTGGCGATGACATCCCGCAGCATATTTCCAGTGACCTGGTTGACACCGGTCACATTCCCCCCTCTGCCACCGACCAGACCAGGGACGGGTTGTTGCAGATTGACTGCGGAGGCCAGGTTTCCGCCTGACAACTGGGTCATCAGAGCCACGGATCCGATGGCCCCATTGGTAACTTTGATCGTGGCGTTGTAGGGGAGGCCAACTGTGCCTGGAGGAAGCACGAGCGAGTTGAAGCCAAGGGCTGTTGCATCCCCGGCCGGGGCGGGCATCGTTGTCGTCACCGACCCCTGAAAAACGCTGGCTGAGGGGCGAATCAAAAAGTGATAAACAACGGTGTCCGAAATCGCGCTGTTCGCCGTACTTGTGGCAAGGAACGCAACGTTGTACTGACCGGGGGCCGTTGGGCTGGCTCCCGCCACGCTGGCGATCCGGAAACGGGAGACTCCGGTAAGGATTCCATCGGTTGCCGGGACTCCACTCGCATCTTGCAGCTGCAGGCCAGGGGGCAAAGTCCAGCCCGAGGCGACCGAAATATTGTACTGTTGGCCCGGCAGATGGCCGACGAAGATCGACTGGTTATAGGTTTGACCCACCATTCCGCCGGCAACATCACCTGTTGGTCCGCCATAACCTGTTGTACTAAAAGGGATTGATGAAGTCAGGTTCGAAATGGGGTTCGATGCCAGAATTGGAGTTGTCTCGGGATTGAAATCCGATTCCATGGGGATGGTTGCAGACAGCAACATTCGTTGCTCGAGAATCTGCACCGCTGCCGCTGCCGCTGCCGCGATCCCTTTTCGACGACGAGGGGTCGAGCGGGTGCTCCGTGACAAAAATCGTTCCATACCATTCAACAGCCAACCATTCATGATCATTCTTGCTTCCTTCCCTTCAACGAGATGCAAGTGTTCTCGCTGCCAAAAAACACCAATTCTGAACGTTGGGAATCTCAAGTTCCCGTTTTGCTGCCACTTTTGCCACAAAGCTGAGAGTACATCGCTACGCCTGTTTAAATCCGTTTGTTGGGGGCGGCTCAACAAGTTAATTCCAAGTCGTTTTTAAAAATGAGTTGCATTACGATACGTTTCCAGGCAATTTGGGGTCACCAGCCCCGACACGCGTTTTTTCAGGCGAGTTTTCCATCAATTCTCTTTGTGCGAACGTATCTCAACTAAGTAAGCGTGTTTTTCAGGAGACGAGGGAGGTATTTTTCGGGAAATTTTGGTAGATTTGTCAAAATCGGGCGGAATCTCTTAAAACAGGGGTTTGGCCTGCCTGGAATCGAAGGTTTGGTGACATGACCGGTGAATTGATTTTTGCTCGGGAGCAATCCATCGCAAAGTTTTTGCACTGCTTCAGTGAGATCAGGCAGATTGCTCGCGAATATCTGCAGCGTGAGCGTGTCGATCACACTTTGCAGCCGACGGCGCTGGTGCACGAGGCGTTTTTGCGCCTGGTCGAAGGGAATCTGGTACACCCGGATGATCGGACCGAGTTTTGTGCGGTGATCGCCCGAATGATGCGATTTGTGTTGGTCGATCATGCGCGGAAACGCTCGACGCACAGACGATTAGCTGACAGGGTGCGGGGGGAATTGACCGAAGAGATTCCCGATCGATTGTCGATGGATTTCCTGGATTTGCTGTCGCTGGACGAGGCGTTGGATCGCTTGGTGAATTTAAACCCCCGTCATGCCCAGGTGGTCGAACTGCGGTACTTCGGCGGCTTGAGTATCGAAGAGACGGCCGCAACACTGGGGGTCTCGACTTGGGTCGTGAAAGACGACTGGCGGATGGCTCGGGCTTGGCTCAGACTGCAATTGCAGGTTGAAAATCACTCATGAACCCCGATTTTTATCGGCGGTCGACCGAACTCTTCCTCGCTGCCGCCAAACTGACGACCGAAGAGCAGCATGAGCTGTTGAGCCGGGAATGTGGCGCGGACGAGGCGCTTCGATGCGAAGTCGAAAAACTCTTGCAACAAGACCTGCAGCTCGGTCCGATCCGTGACCGGGAGTCCGTCCACAATTTCGCCTCAGCCCAGTCGTTACTCGATGCGGCGAACGCTCCGCAAGAGAGTCTCGATCCGTCACCCCCGGCAAATCACTTCCCCGTCATCGCGGGGTTTACGATCCTCAGTCAACTGGGGGAGGGGGCCACCTCGGTGATTTTTCGCGCGTTTCAGCAAAGCACCAACCGCGAAGTGGCGCTCAAAACACTGTTTTTCCGGCAATTTGCCTCGAAAAAAAGTCGGCAACGTTTTGAACGTGAGATTGAGTTGGCCGCTTCGCTGGAACATGCCAACATTGCACACATCTATGACAGTGGTGAATCTGCCGGGGTGCTCTGGCTCGCCATGGAACTGATCGATGGTTTGCCGCTGGACCAGTACCTGAAAATCCGGCCACAGGATCAGCGGGCGAAGTTGACGCTGATGATCCGTGTCTGCGATGCCGTCAGTTATGCCCACCGCCAGGGGATCATCCATCGTGATTTGAAGCCAGGGAATATCCTGGTCCGGGAACAGGGGCAACCGGTCGTTGTCGATTTCGGCTTGGCTCGTTCGGCGGGTCCGGATTCGTTGGCAGGTCAAGGTCTTTCACTATCGGGAGAAATCCTCGGGACACCGGGGTTCATGTCTCCTGAGCAGGCACGGGGCGAGAATGAGGCGACGGACCTGCGGAGTGACTGTTACAGTTTAGGGAGTCTGTTGTTCTGGCTGATCACCGGAGCGACCCCGTACGATTTGACCGGAACGATTGCGGCGGTGACGAGGCGAATCGGCTACGAGCAACCACGTCGGCCGGCGGAACTGGGGGTATCGCTTGATCGGGATTTCACCGCCTTATTAGCAAAATCCATTTCTACGGATCCAGAAGATCGCTATCAAACGGCCGAAGAATTATCGCACGAGATTCAGCGTTATCTGAATCACGAACCCTTGATGGTGCGCAGCCGTTCCAGTTTGTACCTGATCGGAAAATGGCTGGCTCGCCATCGAATCGTGGCAACGACCGTCGTCTCGATGATTTTCGCCGCCTTGACCGGGGTGCTGATTTTTATTGTTTCGCTGCGGTCTGAGCAGCAGCGGACCGAGCGTGCCAATCGCGAATTGCAGATCACGTCTGATGAGCTCCGTCTGACCATGGCCAGCCACTCATTGACACTGGCGCAGGAATTATGTGAATTCAATGACTTGACGCAGGGTATTCAGTACCTGCGCGAGGCTTTCTCTTATGTCCCTGACGGCCATGACGATCTAAGGCATGTGATCCGAGCGAATCAGCGGGCGTGGGAGCACGATGTCTGGCTACCGATCATCACCTTGCGAGAAAAAGGGCCGATTCGGCGGATCGACTTGAGTTCCGATGGGAAGTCATTGCTGGCGATGTCGAACACGTTTGCGCAAGCGTGGAATTTAGAGTCTGGTTCGCCAAAGGGCTCGCCGCTCACACATGCTGCGTCCCCGGACGGAAAGCCGGTGCGGATCTGGTCTGCTCAGTTTAGTCCCGATGGTCAATTCATTTTGACGGCCGGCTCGGACGGTAGAGCGGTGATCTGGAACTCTGCAACCAGTGAGGCAACCGGAATTGAGTTTGCTCACTTTGACCCGGCGTCGATCGCTGCGGGGGATGCCGATGTCAGGAGTGCTGAATTCAGCCCAGACGGGAAGCGGATATTGACCGCAGGGGGACGGACGCTGCGATTGTGGGATGCCCAGACCGGGCAAGCGATCGGGAATCCGCTGATTCAAGATAGCCAGGTTCGTTGCGGCAAATTTCATCCTGGGGGGGAATGGCTCGCTGCTGGAGGGGCGGATGGGATGATCCGGTTTTGGGATTGTCGGACCGAAACCATGCTAGGTAAGCCCTTTGCAGGGATCTCGAAAGCCCTCATTAATAATCTCAAATTTAATCAGGAGGGGAGTTACTTTCTGGTCGTTTGTGCTGATGGGCGTATCCAGATTTGGGAGACGGCGACTCGCAAGCAACTGCGTGAGACCTCGCCGGTGAATCGTCTGGTGATTGACGCGGATTTCAATAACCAGGATCGGGGAGTCTACGCGCTGAGTGACAAAGGGGAAGTTCAGCGTTGGGAAATCACTTATTGGAATAATTTCCACCGCTCGCTGATTCTGCCGGGGGAAGCGAGTTGTTTGACGGTGGACTCGCCCACACAACAGGTGGCCGTCGGCGATGCGGAAGGGACCATCCGGCTACAAAAAATTCCCGCACATGGCGAGGTTCGCCAGCGGATTCTTGCCTCGTCGCCGATTTCCTCCGTGGCGGTGGATCTCAAATCCTCGACCCTTTGGATCGTTCTGAAAGAATCTCGACTGGAACAATGGGATCTCCAGCAAGACCCACCAGTTTTACGATATCAGCAAGAGCTCACATTCCCTGCCGAATCGTTATCGATTTCTCCCGACGGAAACCGGCTGGCGGTGGTGGGGGGGGCGATCGTTCGGCAACTGGACACCAGGACCCGGGAGTTCATCGGTTCACCCTGGGAGTCGTCGATGGGGAATACCTCCGGGCCGGTGATGGCAACCACCTATTGTCCCGAGGGAAAGCAATTGGCGATCGGTACGCAAGGTGGTGATGTGGATGTTTGGGATGGGGTGAGTCAAAAGTCGGTTTCGCGATGGAAATGCGGGGGTGCCGTCACTTCGCTCTTTTTTTCCCCCGACAGTCAATATTTCATTGCCGCCTCGACAGACCGAAACGTCTGGATCTGGCCGATTGGGGATGAGGCCGAGGCCCGGGCTCCGGTGCAGCTCGAACATCCCGAAGCGGTGTTGTCGATGGCCTTGAGTCCTGATGGCAAAACGTTGTTAACGGGTTGTCGCGATGGCACAACGCGATTGTGGAATCTTTTCCATGAGCGCAAGCTACTCAGCGAGATCAAGCAGGTGCATCCGGTCACGGCGGTGGCGTTTTATGAGCAGCCAGGCCCCGAATCGAATTGGATTTTGACCGGTTTTCGCGATGGTTCCGTCAAAACTTGGGATACAAAAACGAGATTTCCCATCGGCCCAACGTTCCGGCATAACACCGTGATTCAGTCGCTTCACTTGCTGGAAGGAGGTCGGGTCGTGATGTCAACCAGCAGCGATCGCAACATCCGATTCTGGAGGCTGCCCACATCACCCGAGTCAAGTCGGTAACGGCCACCGCATGTTGCAACCGGGCCTGGTGATGAAACGCGAGCTATTGGGGGTAATTCAAGTTCAGCTCGGCTACAGTCAGGGAGAGGTTAGTAGCGATTCCCCCCTGGTCCTGCTGAATTTTGGTGGCAATCAGTTGATCAGGTTGCCGTCGGGGCCCCGGAGTGAATTAAAGAATCGTTCGCGGTCCGCTTGATGCGAGGTTTCGGTCCGCGTGATGAATTCCGCTGCCACCACTGCATCGGGAAAGATATAGAAACGCATCAGATTAACGTTTCCCTTGACATCAATTTTCATCTCGAGCGCCGGAGTTGTTCCGGCCAGCATCCGGCGCGAGGAGAGGAGCCTTGAGCCAGGGACTTGCTGCGGGGTTTTGTTTTTGATCTCGTTAAACATCAGATCGACAGCAGTCGGATTTGATGAGACCCCCGGGGGGAGGACAATCGAGGTCATTGACATCTGACAATTTCGACGATTCAGCGTATAAGTCTGTGAACCATTGACGGACTGTTGTGCGTTGTACGTGGGTGTTCCTGGCATTTCCCCTTGGATAAATCCCAGCGGATGCCGGAAGGTGATCCAGTTGGCCTTTTGGTTTGCAGCCATTTTGATTGCCTGCCCAACGACGACCACCAGCAGGAACAATCCAACTAGTCCCGCTGCAGAGAGCCCACCGATTAACAACCAGTTGGTTCCCTTCGGTTTGCGTCCCCCCGATTTTTTCTTGACGGGTGGCCGTGGGCGACTTCGGGTGACCGGCAGTTCGTCTTCGTCTTCGAAGTCCTCGTCCTGTACGGGGCGTTTTCGTGATGATTTGGCTGCTTGACCCAGGTCGGCCAAAAAATCGTCGTCCGGTGGCGATGCTTTCTTTTTTCCAGGGGCCAGACCAGGGGCCAGAAATGCGGTGGCACAGGCGGGGCAACGAACTTTTTTTCCTGCCGCTTCTTCTTTAACCTTCAGTGACTTTTCGCATTCAGGGCATTTGATTGTAAGACTCATCAGGCCAAACCTTTTCTATCAGCTTTCTCAGCGGCAAACAAATTTCGTTGAATCCGACCGGAGTCAAATCGACTCTCGCACAGTGATACGCAACTCGATTCACAAACGACATCCGTGCAGAATGGCCTAGGATTTTAACATCAATCGTGGCGAATGCGAATGGGTCTTGGTCCCGTTCCGGGCTAGTTGCAGAGAATCCGATTCTTGTTCGAAGCGATTGGAGACTAGCGAAATCCTGGACGCAAAACGATCTTCGCCCGATGGATTTTAGGGTCAACGAGTCGCATGCGATGGGTTGGGCCGATGCACGGCAATCCCATCTCTTTCGGATGTTTTCGGCGTTTCTGCCGATAAATCGGGATTGAAGTCAGATTTTGATGATCCAATTCGTTCGAGATTTCGTTGGTGTCTGAAAAAACCATCGCGGATCACTGAGGCGATCAATCTGAACAGAATGAACAGCATGATGAAACACAATCGATCGTATTTTCGCGAGCCGCCAGCAGCGAGCAGCAGGCAAAATCATCACTTTCCTACGAACGAGAAAACTCTCGCGAGGAGTCACATCATGCCGGGATTCGATGAACCGTTTGTTGCGAGTTTGGCCATCGAGCAACGGGGGATGTGGGAAAAGCTCGCTCAGTTTTCTTTTGAGGCGGACGGGAGCGGAACACGGTTCTTAAGTCGGCTGGCGCTGGAAAATGGCTGGTCAATTCCTTTTGCACAGCGGGTGCTCGTGGAGTACCGCCGTTTTTTGTTCTTGACCGCCGTGGCGGGGCATCCGGTTTGTCCGTCTGAAGAGGTTGATGCCGCCTGGCATCAGCATTTGATTTTCAGTCGTTCTTACTGGACCGAGCTCTGTGACGAGACACTCGGGTATCCCCTGCATCACGATCCCTCGGCCGGCGGGCCAGACGATGGGCGAAAGTACTGGGAGATGTACAGAAAAACGCTCGACAGTTACCGTCGCGTGTTTTGTGAAGAGCCCCCGCGTGAGATTTGGCCGTTGCCGTTTGAACGTTTTGATCCCTGTTCACAGATTCGGGTAGTGAACATGCGGGATCATTGGGTCCTCGCCAAACCGATCTGGTGGCCCCGTCGCCTGCCTCGAAGGCCGGTCATGGCGGCGGGGATGGTTCCCATCACGGCAGTCGGTTTGGGCCCTTTTGATTTAACGGGCCCCGAGTTTCTGGTGGTGTTTTTCGGTCTTTCGCTGCTGCTGCTGATCGGGTCCTACATCTATTCCCGAATTCAGCGGAGTCTGAATGTGAATGAGGATCATGAGCTTTCTGCCGAAGAAATTGCCTGTTTGAAATTTGGTGAGCCTGCCGCTGTGAATGCAGCGGTGGCTCAGATGTTGCACGATCACGAGTTAATGACCGAAAAAGCTTATGGATTTTTGGGTCAGGTTAACGGGGCAAAAATCCGTTTTCGACCCGGTGATCAGGCGACCACTGCGAGTGACCGCTCATTACAAAGGCCCACTGTTCGGCCTGCAGCCATTGAGCTGGAATCCCTCATCAAACTTCAGAAAATTCCTGCAAGTGACGGCTCGTTAAAGTCGTCGATTTTGCGGGCTGTGGCTGATGAGCCGAAAACTCTGGTTCAGCTGCAAAAATCGCTGGTGAATGAAACGGCAGAAATCAAAGCGAGAATTGAAGAGGCTGGTTACCTGCTGAACCAAACCCAGCGTTTCACCGCCCGCATGGTTCCAGGGTTGTTGATGTGTTTTTTGCTGGTGTTTGGAATCATAAAAGTCGCGGTCGGGTTGGAGCGGAACCGGCCGGTGATCTTCCTGATTTTGGGGTTGATCGCGGTGCTGATTACGTTTTTGACTTTGATTTTTTCGATCCGACGTTCACTGGCGGGTGATCAAATGGTGCGGACATTAGAGTCACAACATCATTGCTTGAGAACAAGTCCCTTAACAACGGCGAGTTCCGGGAATCAGGTGGCCTTAGGTGCCGCATTATTTGGCTCTGCAGCACTCTCAGGTCCTGCGCTGGAAGATCTCAAGTCTGCCTGGAAATCGACGACGCCCAGCGGAACCTATACGGGGAGCGACGGCGGGGGTGGCTGCGGCGGCGGGGCAGGGGGCTGTGGCGGAGGCGGCGGTGGAGGCTGTGGCGGCGGCGGCTGCGGGGGGTGTGGGGGTGGCTGAGTGAATCCGTTTCGGCGGAATTCTTGGCCGCTGATCTCTGGACCTTGAATCACAGCGATATCCAATCACGGATGTATCGAACAGCATGTCCAATCATCGATCCTACTGTTCCCCTGGATGGCAAGTGACCCTGACGGACATCGGGTCATCATTCATGAGAGTCGCGATCGAGGTCACGGAATTCCTCTGCGTCATTGACAAGCCTGCATCAACTCAAGTGCGATGAAAACCACCGCGAGAAGGTCCTCGAGTCTGTATTCGTTGTATCATTTGATGGTCGCGTGGTATGGTAATGGACTCGTCTGCGTACTTGAATGTGTGCCTCATCACTGCGATCCTTGTTTCTTTCAGGTTGTTCAATGGACCGTTGCTCGAGCCCGAATCAAGGTCACCATTACTCCCGACGTGCGGCTGTTCAGGGGCTGGCTGCCGGAGCGATCGGGTTGCCCGGCTTGACTCTCTGGAGTGGGCCGTTGGGTGCCAGTACTGTCCTGGCGGAAGCGGTTCGTCGTGCGCCAACAGCCAAGTCGATCATTTTTCTTTCGCTGTTTGGAGGTCCGCCACACCAGGATACCTTTGACCTGAAAGAGGAGGCACCTGCCGAGATTCGCGGCGAGTTTCAGTCGATTGCGACCAGTCTGAACGGATATCGGATCTGCGAATATCTGCCAAAGCTGGCGCGGCTTGCCCACCTGTACACGGTGATTCGGTCGGTGACGCATGAAGACAATGCTCATGAATCTGCGTTTTATTCGCTGATGACTGGCTGGCCCCATCCGCAGCCCAATACCAATGCCAAGCCCAGCCTGATTGACTATCCGAATTACGGCGTTGTCTTCGAGCAATTAAAACCCCCAAACACGGCGGTTCCAGGATTTATTCTGGCTGGAGGGGTGACCAGCGGTGGGATTGGTCAAACGGCAGGATTCCTTGATCGAAGCCGGGGGCCGTACTTGATCCCCCAGGATGCCAACAGTCCGAAGTTTGCCGTCCCGGATTTTACTCTTGATTCCGACACCGGGAATTCCGAAACGGGGACATCCAGATTGCTGAAACGGAGAACACTGGTCGAACAGTTCGATGCAATGGCCCGGATCGCTGACCTGAAATCGCCGCAACAATTCTCGACCATTCAATCTCGCGCATTCGAGATGCTGGCCAGCAACAAACTGGCTCAGGCATTTGATCTCAGTCACGAATCTTCTACGCATCGCGATGCCTACGGCCGGAACCCTTTTGGTCAAAATTTACTGGTTGCACGGCGGTTGATTGAAGCGGGTGTTCCTGTCGTACAGGTGAACTGGCGAAACAAGGGGGATGGCGGGCTGGATACGCATTACGACAACTTTAACCAATGCAAAGGGACCTTGTTGCCCCGATTCGATTCCTGCTTATCATCGTTGTTGATCGATCTGTCCGAGCGAGGTTTACTGGAACAAACGCTGGTCGTCGCAGCGGGGGAATTTGGTCGGACGCCTCGGATCAATGATGTCGCTGGCCGCGATCACTGGCCGGGCTGTAACTCGGTCATTCTCGCCGGAGGTGGGATTAAGAGCGGCTTCGTCTATGGTTCATCCGATCGAATCGGTGCCTATCCCGCAACAAACCCAGTCGGGCCCTGGGATGTATTCGCCACCATGCTTCACTGTTATGGTATTGATCTTGAGACGGTGATCCACGACACGTCGGGTCGTCCGCATCCGCTGTGCAAGGGAATTCCCCTCTTCGACGTGCTCGACAATCCCGCTCGCCCCCAACCCCGCGTCACGGCAGTGCTCAAGCAGCCAGACATCACGGTCCAACCCCAGTTCGTCACGCCGACGAAGGTCGAGTCGACCACCACGTTGTATCGAGCGGAGCAAAATCCTGTTGATGGCTCGACATTGATGTACATACCCGGTGGCGAGTTTGTGATGGGAAGCGACGATTATTCCATCGAAGGTCCACCCCATTCGGTACGTATCAGTCCGTTTTGGCTGGCGCGGACTTGTGTGACAAACGGGATGTACAAAGCCTTTACCCTGGCAACGGGTTATCGCGAGCAGGAATTTCACAATCAACACCTAGTCGATCCGACGCTCTTTTACCGTGAGGATCATCCCGCTGTGGGGGTGAATTACGAGGATGCGAGGTCTTATTGCCGCTGGGTTGGTGGCCGATTGCCGACGGAAGCGGAATGGGAGTTTGCCGCGCGAGGCTCTGAAGGCCGCATCTACCCCTGGGGGCACGAACCACCATCCCCTGGTCGTGCCGTGTATGGGCTTGTTCTCGGTCACGGTGGCAAAACCGAACCGGTCGGCTCGTTTCCCGGCGACTGTAGTCCGTATGGTGTACTCGACTTGGCAGGCAACTTGCCGCAATGGTGTGCAGATTGGTTCGGACCCTATCCCGCAAATACTTCACCGACATTGGTCGATCCCCAAGGGATAGCCCAAGGGATAAATCGTGTGGTTCGTGGTGGTTGCTGGTCCTATGAAGCAAGGTCACTGCGCGCAACAGCACGAATGCAGCAGCCTCCTCAACAGCGATTGTTCACAATTGGCTTTCGAGTCGCCATGGATGAACTCGAAGTGATTACCCCAGTCGATCATCGTGGTTCGCAATGCGAGAAGACCACTCACCCTCTCCCCGGATTATCGGGGCAAGGGGACTCGTTCCAGTCCGCTCCGTGACATCTCTCACAGGCAAAGACTACGGGCAGGTCATGTCCCCTCGCCCCGGTACTCCGGGGAGAGGGTTAGGGTGAGGGGCTCTTCGAACATCAAGATCACCCGCGGCAGTTCACGAAAATTTCGCGATTCATTTTCTGTGAACCACCAAGAATTCGACGAGACGTTTACGTTTAGCGGCCGCGGGAAAAAGACCCCTCACCCTAACCCTCACCCTCTCCCCGGAGTACCGGGGCGAGGGGATCCCCCCCTGCGGGGGTTGATCGCAAGAGACCCGTTGTAGAGGTTTGACCTCAGTTGGTAAACGTCTTAAAGCTGTAGTTAAAGGCGGTAATCGTGGTTGGAATCGCGAACTTCAACACGAGACTGATTGACTTGCCTGCTTTCAAGCCGGTCGTGCTGAACCTAACGTACGGGTTGGCTCCCCCCGCCGTGTATCCTGTTGCACCCGACAGCGATACTCCTGTCGTCAGGCCAATCAGTACCAAGTCGATGTTCCCCTTCAGGTCAACTCCGCTGATATTATTCATCGTCACCGTCTGCGCCCAAAAACCGGTGGTTCGATTCTTGACCGGGCTCGATCGAGTGATACTCACCTTGTTCGAGACATCCGTCCCCACAATCAGCTTGGCGGTATTCGATGCGAGGGTGACCAAGGTCGATCCCGCTGCGTCGACCAGCGTGATGATCGGACGATAGGTTCCTCCGACCGTGTAAGTGTGAGACCCTACTACATGCACCGCCGTCCCATCCGTATTTGGATGTGCCACCACGATGTTTGAGTCGGTACGTCCATCACCCCAGTTGATCGTGGCGGTATAATTTGTGGGCAACGTCACACCCATTGAATCAATAATGTCGACCAGTTTTATGATCCCGGTGTTCAATCCGGTAAAGACGGTGGTGGTGAAGGTGGTTCCCACCGTCAATGGCCGGGCGTTGACGGTCAGCGTGGCCACGTTCGATGTCACCACGCCAAACACGTTGGTGAGCACCGCCCGATACTGTGATCCGGTTTGGCTTTTCACCGTCGAAACACTGTAAGTTCCGGCGGTGGCGTCCGCGATATTCGACCAGGTCGAACCACTGTTGGTACTGACTTGCCACTGGATCGTCGGTGCCGGTGCCCCGGTTCCAACAACGGTAAAGCTGGCCGTTACCCCAGCCGTCACCGTGGTATTCATCGGTGACGTGGTGACCGCCGGGGCTGAACCAATCGCATTGTTCACCGTTCCACTGGCGTCCGCATAGTTGCCTGCAACATCATGGAATGACCAGGGGTCATTGAGATAAACCCCGGCACTGGTATGGGTCGTCCCGGTCAGCGTCAAGCCGATGTACAGGTTTACGCTGCCAATTCCGCTGGCGGTTCCCGTTGCCGTATGAGCATTTCCGTCGAAGGGGCTGTTGTACGGCGTGACGACGATGTTCGCAGTCGCTTGGGCAATACTGTTGCTGATGGTCTCGCTGATACTAATGTAATTCACCCCCCCCGCAAAGCTCCACGTATCTCCGGTGTAAGTCCCGGCGTTCGTGTGGGTCGTACCCGTCAGGATCAACCCGCTACTCAGGTTGGCATTGCCAATTCCCGTTGCTGTCCCCGTCGCGGTATGGGAATTCCCATCATAGGTCGTTCCGGTAATGGTGTAGGGTGTGATCGTAATGGTAGCGGTTGCTTTTTCAATGCTGTTATTCACGGTCCCGCTTGAATCCGCATAGTTCCCCAAAATATCGTGGAATGTCCAGCGATCGCCATTGTAGGTTCCCGCGTTCGTATGCGTTGTTTCTGTCAGCGTCAGGCCACTGCTGAGATCCAGCGAATTGAGTCCCGTAGCAATACCGCTCGACGTACGAGCGTACGTGTCATAAGTCGTCGCGTAAGGGGTGACTGTGATGGTGGCACTGGCCTGGCCAATCACATTTGTGACGGTACCACTGGCATCGGCATAGTTTCCGCTCGCATCTTGGAATGTCCAGGCATCACCCGTGTAAACCCCTGCATTCGTGTGAGTTGTTCCGGTCAGCGTCAGGCCACTGCTCAGATCGACCGACCCAAGGCCGGTCGCCGATCCGCTCGCCACATGGACGGACGTATCGTAAGTCACGTTGTACCCCGTCACCGTAATGGATGCGGTGGCCTGACTGATGACATTATCAACCAACCCGCTGGCGTCGGCGTAGTTCCCCTGAGGATCGTGGAATGTCCAGGTGTCCCCGAGGTAAACCCCCGCGTCGGTGTGTGTTGTTCCCGTCAGTGTCAGTCCACTACTGAGATCAATCCCGTTCAATCCCGTGGCCGACCCCGTCGCTGCCTGTGCGGCCGCATTGTAGGTCGCGATCAGGCCTGTCACGGTGATCGAAGCGGTTGCCTGACCGATGATATTCGCCACCGTTCCGCTGGCATCCGCGTAGTTCCCCGAGGGATCGTGGAACGTCCATGTGTCGAGGATGCTTACCGCATTGGTATGCGTTGTTGCCGACAGCGTTAAGCCGCTCAACAGAGACCCATCGAGTGCATACGCGAATCCCGTGGCGGAATGTGCGGTTCCATCGTAAGTGACTGTATAGCCTGTCACATCGATCACGGCCTGAGCCTGAGCCACCGTTTGTGACAAATTGTCCGCAGTACTGGTATTCAGGTCGGTCGTGGCGATGAAGGTGGCCGTGATCGTACATGTCCCCGCCGCCAGGTCGACAGGGAGATTGACCGAAGCGGAGCCGAACGACAAGGTGACGGCGGCACCATAATTGACACCATCAACCACGAACTGTACTTGTCCGTCAGGAGTGACACCGCTAGCAGAGACTGTCGCCGTGACCGAAACCAAGTCACCATAGGTACTATTGGGAGTGGATGAGAGCAACGTGGTGGTGGTCGAACCTGCACTCACCGTCAGCGTCTGCTCGACTGCAGTTGCTGCATTGTAATTTCCATCGCCCGATTGTTCTGCGGCAACAACAATCGCCCCGGTACCCGTAATGAACAGGCTGTCGTTACTGATGTACCCAGCCCCTGAAATTAGTGTAAAGGTGACGGCCAGTCCCGAACTGCTGGTGCCGCTTAAGGCGATCGGTGCATCGCCGAAGGTGGCGTTCCCCAGTGAGCCAAAACTGATCGTTTGATCGACCTGCTGCACGGTCAGTCCGGATTGGTCGGAGCCACCCTGGAATCCGTTACTGCTGGTATAAACTGCGAGGATGACGTGATCGCCACCAGACAGCGACAAGGACTGACTGCTGGCATTGCCATTCGCGTCAATCGTGACCGGGCTACCCGTGGCGACACCATCGACGACGAACTGAACGATTCCTGCCGGTGTCCCTTGCGTCGCGTCAGCGGGCAGGACTTGAGCCATATAGGTCACCGACTGTCCGTAGGTCGACGTGGTTGCGGGCGAGACCAGACTGGTCGTCGCTGCAAACTCAGCCACCGACAACGAGAGTGTTTGTGTCGATCCCACTGTGTTCACATCGCCACTGTAGACGGCCGTAAGCGTATACGTACCGACCGACAAGGGCTCAATCGTGAACGAAGCGGTTCCCGTTCCGTCCAGGGCCACGGGACTTCCGTGATTCACTCCATTGACCGCAAACTGAACGGTCCCTGTCGTCAATGGCAGTCCGGTGATCGAGGAGCTTACTGTCGCTGTAAAGGTCGGGGTGGTTCCTGCCAAGGGATGCACGATGGAACTGCCGAGGTTCGCGGCGGAAGTGTCTTGAATGACCGACTGACTGAACGTCTGAGTGGCCCCGTCGATCTCGCTGTCGCCGCTGTAGATCGCGGTGATGACGTGTGTTCCGGCGGACAGTGAATCGGCCGTAAAGGAAGCCAGCCCTGAACCATCCACGGCCATCGGACTTCCCTGGTCAACACCATCCATCTGGAATTGGATCGTTCCCGTGGTGAGCACCCGACCATCGACGTCTGAAGTGACCGCGGCGGTGTAGGTGACACCTTGGCCCATCAGCAGGGATGTCTTGGAACTTTGCAGGGTGACCGCGCCGGAATCACGTACGACCGACTGAACCAGCGATCCGGTGGCCGCTGGAGTCGTATCGTTACCGCTATAGTTGGTCATAATCGTATGCGAGCCTTCTGTTAACGGATTCACCGTGAACGAGGCACGCCCCAGTATGTCGAGAGCGACCGGGTCTCCCAGATCAATCCCATCGACCTGGAACTGGACGGTTCCGGTTGTCAGCGGTTGACCATCCCCCGCAGAGACAATCGTCGCGGTATAGGTTGAGGAGTGATTGACGAGCACCGTTGAGACCGAACCGACCAGTGAAACCGTCGCTTCGTTCTGGATGACCAGATCAGTATCGATTGAACCGCTGGACAAGTAGTTATTATCGCCGCTGTAGAGGCCCGTCAAATTGTTGTGGCCGACATTCCAGTTGCTCCAGACCAAGGTCGCAACCCCATTGGCCAGTGTCGCATCGCCAAGTTTCACACCATTATTGTAGAAGCCGACAGTCCCCGTCGGCGCGACGGTTCCGTCCGGATGTGTTACGGTGGCACTGAGGGTAATCGACTGACCGAAGGCACCCGTTGCGGGTGCTGATAGAACCACATCGGTGATCGCCTGCGTGACGGTCAGCGTCCCGGACACATAGTCGATCTGGTAGTTCGCGGTGACGGCACTATTGGCATCGATCGCGTAAAGTCCCGCACCTGTGACGCTGGACTCGATAGCAAAGTCTGGCAAGCTGGTGACTACGTTGGTGTCGTCACAATTGAGGAATCCACTGAAGGATCCGCCGAAAGTGGATGGCTGTGAACCGTAGGTGATCGTTTGATTGTCGACGGTGTACGTCAAATGCGGCTTGCTCACGACAAACGATTGCAAGACGGGCGTCGCCGCGGCGTAATCCAGCCCACCTGGTTGCGACGCCTCGACCTCTACGGTACCCGTTCCGGTGATGATCAGGAGATTGTCATGCAAGATCGCGGGGCCCGATACGATACGGTAGAACACAGGAAGCTCCGATGACGCGGTCGCCTCGACGATGAATTGTGTACCCGGGTAGGTCTGATTTTCCAGTGGTCCGAATGTCATCGTCTGTGAGCCCATCGCAACCACCTCGACCAGTGATCCCGCAGACGTTTTGTAATGCACCGCTTCGGTGATGGAACCACTGTAGGTGGCAGTAATCAGATCATTGCCGGCTGGCAGACTGCTCGTCACGATGGAGGCTTGGCCATTTACCAAGTCGGCCGTACCCAGTACTGTCCCGTCTGGAAGCGTGAACGTCACCGAACCGACCGCTGTCGATTGACTCAGGCCATCGATCGACACAGCGGCCGTCAAGGTCACAGTGTCACCAAAGCCGACCGAGGTACTCGAAGCGGTCACCGAAGTCTGCGTCGAATAATCCGTGTACTGGATGAGACCGAGCCCTAAGCCATTCTGGCTGATCGATGCGTTCTGACTATTCGAGAGATGCACGCCAAACAGCTGATTGGCTTGCCCGCTATGGGTCACATTCAGCGGAACCGAAATGGTTTTTGGTGCCGTGTCACCCGGCAGCCAGGTCAACGTCCCTTGGACAGGGACATAATCACCGTCGGCGCTCGTCGCCGTCGCATCCCATGTGGTGAAATCAACCGTCACCGGCGCGGTCAATGGTCCGGTCGTCGCCAGATATACGGAAAAATTCATATTCGGAGGATCACCCGCCCCGACCGGTTGAACGACAGTCTGTTGTACGGTGATTTGTGGCGGTCCCGCAAACAAGGGACCTGCAACGGCAGCGGACAGTTTCTGGGACAATGCAGAACCCGAGTATTGACTCAACAGATCGTCCAGGTTGGCGAACCCACTCCCCACCAAACTAAGTTGTGTGAACAGATCGCCATTGGCGACGACGTAGGCCTTGGTCATCTGGTCCAGCGAACTCTGCGTTCCATCAGCCGTCACGGAAGCAATATGGGCTAAAAATCCCTCAATCAGACTCCCCCCCTTTTCGAGATCGGCCGCTTCGAGATTCACACCCGCTGCATTCGCGACTTTACCCAGTAAATAGCTCAGCACCGACTCTTGTCGTAACAGTCTCAGGCTGCCGCCTGTGGTATATATCCAATCTGCGATCTCTTGATAGGCCAGAACACACACCCGATCAAACGCAGAAGAACCGGGTTCGCCACTAACCAGGCTGGCAATCAATACGGTTAACGTATCGATGCTGAGCGAAGCCTGATAGGCGGCCCCACTCAACGGATCTCCCCCCACTGCGGTGAGAAGCGAATTGTTAAAGCAAATCTGCGTCCCCAATGGCAATCCCATCGATGAATTGATATACCCGGTTGCCTCGGGTTCAGTCAGATTCTTCGACCGCATCAGTGAATTGACCAAAGAGGTCAGTGTATTAATGACCTTGGCATCGTAAGGAGCCGTCGCGACCAGTCTGTTTGGCAGTCCGGTCGAGATATCAGTACCACCACCAGCAACTAATTGCCCTTGATTCGTCCCGGCTGGCAGGGTTAAGAGAAACTCCCCGTTCGCTGTGGTCGTTGCCATCACCGCTGTTGAAACATCAAACAGGTATCCCGGATCATAGTAGACAAACCCGCCGTCAACTGGCCCGAAACCAAACCAGCTCGCAATTTCTTTACCAATAGCCTTAGGAACAGATTTAGCCGCACTAACGATAGCTTTTCCCGCAACCGCGAAACCTGCAGCAACTATTGCTGCACCCATCGGAATCAATTTTTGCATTTGTCCATTAACGACCTCAAAATACACCGAGCCACCCGCGCCCAATGGAACGTAAACGCAAATTTTCGAAGGCCTTCCATCAGAATAATGGATAAATTCCAACGCGTACTCAGCGCCAACGGATAGCTTAAAACCACTGCCTAAATCGAGCGCCACCTTCGCGGTTCCCGACGCAATCAACTTAATCTGTTTATCACTAGGGTTTGCGGAAATGTACAGTTGAGCGTTTGCGTTCAGCGTCAAGATGCTTCCTAAAGGCAAAATCAAATTGACATTGCCGGTTGCGTCAAGACCTTGGATCGATCCGTTGACGGCTTTTAAGCCGCTGCTGGTATACTTTTCCTTTACAAGCGGCGTACCAATCAAGCCCCCAGTCAAAAGGCTAACTCCGCGAGACCAATTTAAGTTGGCAATCATTTCCGAATGCTTTCCGCCCAGTGATGCTTTGACGGTGAGTCCTCCCATCGTGATTGACATGTCACCGGTCAGAGTGAAATAGGCGGGAGCGGATCCTTCAGCCCTATGGTAAATGAAATGCAAATCCCCTTTGATTTTTGCGCCCAAAAACTCAAACTCAACGATTTGCATAATATCGATTTCGATGAGATTCCCGTTGGAATCAAAAACGAAGTCATCGCCCGGCACACCGAAATCCAAGGGGATATCGTATCCTAAAATCGTCAGCTTTGCCTGGCCCGTGACATGGAATCCGCCGTCTTTATAGTTGAAGAATAAGCCGATTCCGCTTGCCGTACTGAACTTGAATCCCGCGAAACTGATGTCTCCTTTAATGGCGACCTGAAACGAGTCCAGAGCACCGTTTTTAATCACCAGGCCAGGTGCATTGGTCGTACCGAACAATACGTCTAATTTGCCAACCACAGGGATCATGACACGAGCACTTCCGGACATCGTGAACAGCGTTTGTTCAGGTTGTGCGGCATGATAAACGTAATACGGACGACTGAATCCGAAAATTTTAACCGTCTTTGTCTCGACGTAGGCATTAATAGGTGCTATGTATTGATAGTCTAACGCAAGATTGTCTACCTTAAATGTGAAGCCTCCAAATCTGAATTCGGCATTTACGGTAAGGTGCATGTAGGTTAATTGGCCATCGACGATGAGCAATCCGTAGTGAAGTTTATCCGTCAAAGGCTTGGTCTGGTCGCCGAAAGTCACGCTCAGATTGCCAATGCTAGGAATGTCAATCGTTGTGTATCCGCTTAATCCAAATTGATTTGTTGTCCTGAGCCAATCCAAGCTTAAACCGCTGTGAATTTTGGCAAACCCTAAGTCAAGAGTTGCTGTGGTGGTGATGTTGAGTTGTGTCAGCTCTCCGCGTTCAATCACCAGACCCGGAACGGCGGGAATGGTATTTCTCGTGTGTGAATCAATTCTCGATTTAGAACCAAAACCGACGGTCACCTTTGCGAAGGTTCCGATTCCCAGGGATGCAGACCCACTAATTTCCCAGCGGTCAGATCCTTTGGTGTAGACGATCCCAAGGTTGTCGACACCAAAATCGAGTCCTTGGACAGTGACTGAGGCCGTGATGTGCAAATTCAAATATTGCAATTGTGGGTCGCCGGCAGGGATGCCGCTCGAATTGAGGTCAGGAGAGACGATCAACCCCGTACTGTAACTTCCATTGCTCTGTATTTCTCCAAAGGTGACTTGGCAACTGAGTACGTTCCGGATGGTCAGTCCGACATTCCCCGCGAGACTAAAGGAGGTTGTTTTGACGTCGTACTTGAATTGGAGTCCCGTCGTCGTAAAGGTTGCTGGCCCCATTTTAATGTTTGTATCCAGCGTCATATCAATCGAAACGAGTTCCCCATTACTCAGCACCAGACCCGGGCTCCCCGCGAGTGTCACACTGACCGTCCCGCGTACGGCTTTCCCTGTCGTATACGCTTGGAGCTTGGTCGTGTTCGAGGGAGCTGTTCGATAAAGACCTGCGGCTTGGTAAACTTTTGATGGGTTGGTGAAGCCATACTCGTAAAAATAATAAACCGTGTCAGGAAGCAGCAAGTTCGCCGCTCCATCGTGGGTGACGGTCATTGCCCCGTGGCCGAAGGTCACCTTCAGGTCGAGTATATTTGTAATGTTGATTCCGCAGCTGCCAATCAATGTGAACACAGAACTATTGGCCACATACGTAAACTCAAGCCCCTTGGTATAGAATTCCACCGAACCGAATTTGAGGTTGCTGTCCAGGGTCATATCAAGTGAAACAAGAGACCCGCCAGAGATCACAATTCCTGGGGATGCAGGAACGGGGATCTGCCACTTACGGTCAATCAATTGCGATCGATAAATCCGCTGAGTCGGTATTGCCGTCAGTGGCGACACAGCAACCGCACTGACATCGGATGGGTAAAGCCCGGCAGGGTAGGTGCCAGCCGGGAATTCCTTTTGATTTTCAGTGTAATTCCGATTCGTTTGAAAGTTTGCCGAATAGTAAACATAAGTTTTATTCTCAGCGGAGATCAGTGGTTCACCGAAGCCATCCTTGGTGGTGTCAATTGCATACATTCCTGATCCATGATAATTGCCGTTAGCATCCATATATCCTTGCGGATAGTAGTAATAGTTCGTACTGGAATTTTGGGCTAAGGGCTGTCCGCTTCCGTCAGTTGATAGGGTCTGTGCTGGGCGCCCAAATGAGACTTGTGCAGAAATCTTCGTGCCAACTTGAATCCCCACAGTTCCACCCAGCGTGAAGAGGTCCGATTGAGAGTCGTAGGTGAACCTGAGTCCATAGGTATAGAATTTTGCCGAGCTGATGGTAATGGTGCTGTTGATTGTCATGTCGAGCGAGATGAGTGATCCATCGGTGATGACCAACCCGGGCTTTTGTGGTCCGGTGATGGACGCGGCCAAAGGAA
>JBIKZJ010000199.1:0-11222 GCA_044354755.1 Schlesneria sp.
CAATTCTTAATGACCGAAGTGGTTGTGGCAGCTGTTGATTTTTAATCACGATCGCTCCAGGCCGCTGAATCACGAGGGATCGCAACGACCCCAATCCCCCTTTGTTCAGCTCGAACAGGATTTCACATTCCGGCAGCAAAAAATCTTCGCGGCCCATGATCACGTCGTGTTCAAAATGAATGCGAGACAGCCCATTGGGGGCGACCTTGTAGAGAATCGTGTTCCCCGAGTCGTTCTTTAATGTCAACGTCTGCGTCATCGCAGACTGGTCGCCAGACCATTCGCTGACAGCCGCTTGATGCACGTCATCACGGAACTGAATCGCCAGTTTCGAAATCGTTCTTTCGGTGACAAAGGATTGTGAAACCCCTTTTTCGGATCGGAGCAGCAAGTAAAACGTCGTTCCTGCCAGAGTGAGTATGACCGTTAGCATCACGATGACGATGACCAATTCGATCAGGGTAAATCCCTCTCGGTGGGCAACTCGCCCGCCGTTTTGGTAGCGGGCTCCCGTTTTCGCTTGAGCGGCCATCCGTGAAAGGGATTTTTGGTTGCCTCGGGTGTCCAACGCCAAAAGCCCGTTCGCTGCATTTCTGCCAACCGGTGAATTCACGAATCGCATCAGGGGACCTCTTTCGTCGGATGGACCCAGGTCGAGAGTCGAAGTGGGGCGACATGATTTCCCGATCGGCTTTGCCAGCGGATCGACACAGTCACCTGTCGCGAATGAACTTCACCCTCGCGGTGTTCATTCACAACCAGGCTCCGCTCGAGTCCAGGAAGTATTCCCTGAAGCTCCGAATCCGCATCCGAGAGTGGCAGTGATCCCACCGGTAATTCGGACCAACCACGGGCCGAGGCATTTTCCAGCAGATTTGCCGCATGCTGCAAGGCAAACTGCCGCTGCTCGGTCGAGCGGCGTTCGTGTGCGACCAGTAAGAGCATTGGAACCGTCATCGAAAACAGAATGCCCATCAAGAGACACGTTCCGATCATCTCGACAATCGTAAAACCTGGTCGCGACGAATGGTGGTTACGCGAATAGTCCGAGGAAATGCGTGCAGGCCACCTGCCGGTGGTCGCAAACCCCTTTTTGGTCATTTCTTCAGCGGACTGCACCCCGAGTTCATCAGAGCGAGACCGACGGCGGACGCCGATAACTCTCTGAAATTGTTCTCGATCGTCTTTCGCCTGAATCAGGCAGGTCGGTCCCAACATGGCACTCGATCTTTCCACTTTCTGAAGATTCGAACAAACACAAAACAGAGGGAATGGGGTTACGGATTCGCTGAGATCCCTCTCAGCTCAAGTCATTCAGCAATTTGATCAGCGGCATAAACATGGCAACCGCGATAAATCCAACAACCAGAGCCATGGAAATCAAAAGCACGGGCCTGAGAATTTCGAGAATCACCTGTACGCGAAATGCCGATCGACGTTCGAGATTTGTCGCGAGCGTTTCGAGTGCCCACGGAAGGTTCCCGGTTTTTTCCGCGGTTTCCAGCACGATGGTTTCATAATGCCGTAAGAGACCCGCCGTCTGCAGCGTCTGCCAGGCGGGGTCACCGGACCTCAGTCGATCAATCGACCAAGCGATTCGGTTGCGCAGTCGCAAGGGACCAGGGTACTGGGCAATCGCCACGAGAGCTTCGTCGAGACGCACCCCTTGTTCTATGGTTTGTGCCAACGAACGCATCACATCCGGAGAATACCAGCGAATAAACCATCGCCCCAAAAGGGACTGCAGCATCACCCGCCAGCCATGATATTCGGCCATCGTGACGAAGACAAAAACTCCCACCGGAATGTAGAACAACGGAATACCAAACACGTACCAGAAATTCATGATCGCATCAGAAATGCTAATCAACAACACCGTCGCCTGAGGCAGCTCGGTACCGAAATCATCAAAGATCTTTTTGAATTTGGGAATGATGTAATACATCAAAAATCCCACGATCAGCAGCGTCACCGGTACGATGGTCGCCGGGTAAATCAACGCGCCACTCGCATTGGAAGACTCGTCCTCTTCAAATAGCTCCCGAGTCACTCGCATTGCCGTGCTGCGAAGCGTTTCGGGCAATGATGCGGATGAAATTCCGGCAGCGATCAACATCCCTGCGGATCGCGGAAGCAACCCTTGGGGAACAGCAAGTTCTGTGATTGGCACACCGTCACGCAATCGCTGGGCCATCTCGACCAGCTGGCGATGTCGGCGGCCCCAAGTCCCTTGCGCATACGATTCGATCTCGTCCGCCAGGGGGCGGCCTGATCTGACGGCGATCGCCAGCATCCAGATGAGTTCAATTTGACGTGAACGGTTTCTTGCGCCCGCAATCCGGATTTCGGCATCAGCCAGAAGAAAGACAAGAAAAACAGTCATGAACAATCCCATGACTCCAACTGCTCCCGATGTCACTGTTAAGAAAATCATCCCGACGATGGCAATCGCAGTCAGAAGGTAACTGATTAAATAGAGTGTACGCCGCCGTGAACCGGACCAGACGGTTTCCGGTTGCACTGCGGCAATCACGCGCAGGATTACTCCTGCGATGAGAATCACGAATGGGCCAATCGAGACCAGTAGCGTCGTTAACGAGTCCACAGCCGAATCTCACTATGACAGGTCGTTTAATAATTTGATCAACGGGAGAAAGAGCGCAATCGCGGTGATGCCGACATTACCCATCACCACCACCACCACAAAGGGTTCGAGAATGCGCGTCACCAGTCGAGAACTGGCCGAACACTGCGCCGCATACAAATCGGATAATCCCCGCAGTGACTCAACAATGGTCCGCTCCGAGCTGGCATGCCGGAAGACCTGTTGCAGTCCGTTCGGCAAACCCGCCAGCATCGCCGCTGCATCCGGTGTGGCTCCGGCATCCATATCGTGGGCAATCAGTTGACACCTCCGGCTTAACCATTTGTCATCGCTGGCGGCTGCGGCAAATCGCAAAGCCTTCGAAAATGGCAGACGGGATTCCAGTAGAATCGCGAGAATTTGACAGAACTCCGAAAGGGTCGCTAACCGAAATACGGCCCCCAATAAAGGGATCGAGGCGGCCCAGCGGTTGGCGAATTTCGATCGCTTGACCGTGAAAAAAAGAATACAAGTGATGATCAGGATGGGAAAAGCCAAGAGAATCGGCCCCCAGCCAATCTGGGTGGCAAGACTGGAAATTCTCAGTAAAAACGCTGTCAACCCCGGAAGCTCCGTCCCGAAACCGTCAAAAATCTGCTTGAACTGTGGCAGGATCGTCAGCAGGATAAAGGCGCAGATCATCATCGAAAACCAGAGCAGAAACAGCGGGTAGACGAGCGCCAACCAAATTTGTTGCCGTAATGAGGTTGCACGTTGCGATTGTTCAACGCTGTACTGCATGACCGTATCCAGACGCCCGGTCTCCATACCCGCTTCGACCAGGGCACTTAGGGAATTCGGCAGAAATGCCGAAGAATCGCGCATCGCTTCCGTCAGCGGAACGCCCTGTTCGAGACGCTCACTCAATTTCAACAAAGCACGTCGCGTTCGCCAGGAATTGGTTTGCTCGGCGAGCGCACGCAGGCCTGATTCCAGCGGCAAGCCTGCTCGAACGGCCTGACCCAGCTGGCTGGCGAGGGGAATGCCCCCCACGTTGCCACCATCGGTATACGGATTATCGCTCAACAGAGAACGTCCTTAGTATTGAGGGTGACCATGTCGTCGCTTGCTCGAAGGGAAACATCGGTCGCCGCCGGTGTTGATAAGTTAACTGCGTCATATCGGCCATGGTGACGCCCTTGGTGTTGACCCGCAAAATACCAGGACAAACCGCACGATAAGCCGCCAGTGGTGCATTCACTCCTTTGGCGACGATCACCTGAAACTGTTCTGGCTTCAGGCCAAACGAGGTCAATTGCTTCAGACTAAAGGGGAGTGACCGTTTGGAGGTGACCATGACCGTCAATCCCGAATCCGTTTGCAAGATCGCCGTTCGCCCCTGATCAAACTCGGTAAACCCCCCGTGACGGACTTCACTCTCGGAATAACGTCCATCCGCCAATTGCCGAACCGTAAATTCCGCAACCAACGGTGCCCCATGCAAATCGTCTGTCCGGCCCCCAATTGTAAACGATGCCCGGTGACCGGTTCCGACCGCTTGGGCAGCAGCAACGGTAAGGGGATCGTCGATACAAACAAAAGCGGGACCAACCCCGGTTCTCAATAATTCGTGTGCGAGCCAGGTCCCATCGCCAGGGGAACCACCTCCAACGTTGTCTCCCATATCCAGCAGGCAACAAGGCCCAGACAATTGTGCCGCTTGAGCCACTGCATCTTCAACGGACAAAAACGTTCCTGCCAGTCCCTGCCTGAGGTTCCACATCTCGACCCCCAGCGAGTTCGCCAGTTGTTGAGCCAGTTGCGGATCGCCATCGGTCACAACCAACGAGGAAGACCCCATCTCGGCCACGTCCGCATAAGGGAAGCCTAGCATCAGACTCGCAGCCAACACCTGCTGCTGACTCCGAACCGCATCAAAGCAACGAACCAGATCCAGACAAGGGGACTCGGAAGTACATTGACGCTCGATGTTGATCGCCATGGGTGGAAAACAGGCCGCCTGAACCGGATGAATCTCGCCGCGCAACGTCCTGACCATCAATGCCGCAGCTTCGAGGCCCCGATTTTCCTGATCGACGTGCGGATTTGTCCGATAGGAAACCAGCGCATCGGTCGCGGCGACCATTTCCGGCGAGAGATTTCCGTGCGGGTCCAGCGTGCCAATGATCGGCAGGGCGGGCCCGACCACTTGTCGAACTTGTGCCAACCAGGCACCATCGGCATCCGGATAAGACGCCGCGACGGTCGCTCCGTGCGGAGCGACCAGCAATCCGTCCAGCGGACCGGCGGAAGTAAGTTCGTGCAGCATCATCTGCAGCAGGGTCTCGAACGTATCGGGTTCGATCGTCCCAAACGGGAGCGCGCGGGCTGCAAATAAGGGGACCGCTTCGATCCCAGACTCTGCCAACCCGTCAAAAAAACCGCGTACTTCATGATGAGCGTTGATAAACTGCGTCCGAACCTCGTTGCCGGTCACCAGCAATTCTCGCTGGAAATGTTCCCGCGTGGTCGCTCCCGGCAGGAACGTGTTTGATTCTTGAATTAAAGCAATGATACCGACACGAGGCATGATACTCTCGAAAAATCAGGAACAATCCATCAACCGTCGAATCCGATGTCAGCTGGCCGCTTTCGCGATCAGCAACTCACGACAGCATGTCTGAAATGAGAGCAAAAGGGAAGCGATCTGCAAGAAAGAATTGCCCACAGCTACCAACGAATACCCGTCCGACGAAAAAAACGGGACGCAGCAGAAAAGGGGAAGGTGCACCGTTCGACGGCTGCGAGATTTCAGATTGGAATCATTGCCGAAGAGGATTGAATCGAGAATTGACCCATGACCTCATTTTAACGAAGAAACCCGGAAGCATTGCGCTTCCGGGTCCTGTTGAATTGGGTCATTCCGGGTTCATTGGGCACTTCGGAGAAATGCAAACTCGTGGGAATGAGCAAAGAAAGTCATTCCCACGGCATTGATTCGATTAGAGACCCTTCGAGATCACCAACTTGACCAGGTCACCAACACGATTGCTGTAACCCCATTCATTGTCGTACCAGCTGATCAGCTTGAAGAACTTACTGTTAAGCTCGATACCGCTGGTTTTATCGAATACTGACGAGGATTTGCTGTGGAGGAAGTCACTGCTGACCACTTCATCTTCGGTGTATTCGAGGATCCCCTTCAAATAGGTTTCACTCGCTTTTTTCATCGCGGCGGCGATTTCGGCGTAGCTGGTTTCCTTGACCGTCTTGACCGTCAGGTCGACGACCGAAACCGTAGGGGTGGGAACGCGGAAAGCCATCCCGGTGATTTTCCCCTTCACTTCGGGACAGACCAGAGCAACAGCTTTGGCAGCCCCTGTCGAGCTAGGAATAATGTTTTGAGCGGCAGCACGGCCACCTTTCCAGTCTTTTTTGCTCGGACCATCGACAGTTTTTTGCGTTGCGGTGTACGCATGCACTGTGGTCATCAGACCTTCGTCGATCCCAAAACCTTCTTTCAGCAAGACATGCACAAGCGGGGCAAGACAGTTTGTCGTGCAGGAAGCATTGGAAATGATATGGTGCGAGTTGGGATCGTACTTATCAGAGTTCACCCCCATCACGACCGTCAGGTCTTCCCCCTTAGCGGGAGCGGAAATGATGACCTTTTTGGCTCCGGCGGTAATGTGCCCCTTCGCTTTGTCCGCTTCGGTGAACAATCCGGTCGATTCAATGACGATGTCCACACCGAACTGCTTCCAGGGAAGTTCCGCAGGGGACTTGGCGCTCACGACATGAATGTCATGTCCATTTACGACCAGTACGTCATCTTCCGTTTTGTCGGGACTCGATTTTTTTGAGCTAACGTCCCCCGCAAACCGTCCTTGTGTGGTGTCGTACTTGAGCAGATAGGCGAGGTTGTCAGCAGGAACAAGATCTCCCACGGCAACGACCTGAAGATCTTTTCCAACCAAGCCCTGCTCAACCATTGCCCGGAACACAAGCCGACCAATGCGGCCAAAACCATTAATCGCGACCTTCACCGCCACAATACATCTCCTGAACGGAACGTGAATCACCCATCAGCGAGGTGTCCAAATGGACTACGAGCGAACGTGATGCTCGCGAAATCCCTTAACGCCAACGTCGCGGCGGATTGTAGTTTGAGTCAGCAAACCGAACAAGGAACCACCGATAACTGCCAGAAACGAGATTCGGTTTGGCGAAGTTTCCCCACGGAATCCTTCTCCTCAAAACTCTTCTTAATCTCCCCGCCGCGTATTCCGCATCAGATTCGATGGCGGAACAGGGCCATACTGTTTTGTCGTAGGATGTAGGGGGCCGAGGTGTCGTACGAAACAACTTGGATATCGCCATCAAACGTGTCAAACAAGCGATCCAGGAGGGGGAATCGCTGTACCGATTTGGGCATGGTGAAGCTGACCGGTTTTTCGTCAGCGTTCATCAACACCAGCAGATTGTCCCCGATAATACAGGCCCCCTGTTCATCAATTTGGCTGCAGTGCCCCAGCAGCAGCATTCCTAAAGAACGCAGCGATGCGTTGTCCCAAGCCGCTTCATTCATTCGTTGGCCCGAGCTGTCCAGCCAGTAAATATCGTCAACGTCATCGCCCTGAACTGAGCTCTCAAAAAAACGACGACGCGATAGCGCTGGCTGTTGTCGACGAATTTCGATCAAGCGATGCACAAAGGCCAGTTCACGATGTTGATCAATCGTGAGGTCCCATGAGAGCCAGGACAAGAAATTATCCTGCGAGTAACAGTTATTATTCCCGAGCGTCGAATGCCCCCGTTCGTCACCCGCTTGCAACATGGGAACACCTTGCGAGACGAACAGCGTCGCCAGAAAATTCCGCTGCTGTCGCGCTCGCAGTGCGAGAATTTCAGGATCATTAGTCGGGCCTTCAACCCCGCAGTTCCAACTCAAATTATGATCGTTACCATCGCGATTTCCTTCACCATTCGCTTCGTTGTGCTTCTGATTGTAACAAACCAAATCATTGAGGGTAAAACCGTCATGACACGCCACGAAATTGATGCTGGCCGAAGGCTTTCGGCCATCATCTTCGTACATATCAGCGCTCCCGGCCAGCCGAGTTGCCAATTCCCCGACCATTCCACTGTCCCCCTTCCAGAAACGGCGGATACAATCGCGATAACGCCCGTTCCATTCGGTCCAGATGACCGGAAAATTTCCCGATTGATATCCCCCCTCACCCACGTCCCACGGTTCAGCGATCAATTTGACTTGTGAGAGAATCGGGTCTTGGTGGATCACGTTAAAAAAACCACTCATCCGGTCCACGCTGTGAAATTGACGAGCGAGCGTGCTGGCGAGATCAAATCGAAATCCATCGACATGCATCTCGGTCACCCAGTATCGCAAGCTGTCCATTAACATTTGCAATACCCGTGGATGTCGCATAAAGAGCGAATTCCCGCAACCGGTGAAGTCCTTGTAGGACCTGCGATTATTGTCGTCAAGCAGATAATAACTCGGATTGTCGATCCCGCGCCACGATAATGTGGGACCATGCTCGTTCCCTTCTGCGGTATGATTATAGACCACGTCCAGAATGACTTCGATTCCTGCCGAATGCAGCGTCCGAACCATCGATTTAAATTCTTGAGCCATCATATCAGGAGCTTGCGTGGCGCAATAACGAGGTTCCGGGGCAAAAAAGCCCAGTGAGTTGTAACCCCAGTAATTCACGCGTTGTTTCTGTGTCAGAAAATCTTCATCGATATGAAAATGAATCGGCAGTAGTTCTACTGCGGTCACCCCCAATCGTTTGAGGAAATCAATCGCCGGGGCAGTCGCCAACCCGGCATAAGTCCCCCGCAATTTTTCGGGAACATCGGGCATCAGTTTGGTGAAGCCCTTCACATGAACCTCGTAAATCACCGTTCGTTCCCAGGGAATATCCGGACGCTCGTCCTTTCCCCAGGTAAACGCCGAATCAATGATCAGCCCCAGTGGGGCAAAGGGGGCGGAATCGCGATCATCGAACGAGAGATCCCCATCGACATCCCCTTTACGGTATCCGAACAGCGATTCATCCCATTTCAAATTTCGCCCCACCGCACGTGCATACGGGTCAAACAGCAATTTATGGGGATTGAATCGCAATCCTTCCTGCGGCACATACGGTCCATGAACACGAAAGCCATACAGCATTCCGGGTCTCATGTCCGGGAAATAGGCGTGAAAAACATTATAGGTCCGTTCGGGAAGTTCAATGCGCTGATTCTCGTGAAGGTCGTCAGCCGAATTGAACAGGCACAATTCGACTTTCGTCGCCCGATCGGAAAAAAGTGCTACGTTCACGCCCGCCCCGTCCCAAACGGCTCCTAGCGGATAAGGGTGTCCTGGCCAAACTCGCATCATCAACCCTTTACTTATCTCGAGAAACGACTCTTGAAGCGTTCTTCTATTCTGCCGTGCGTCGGGGCTTCTGCCAGTCTAAATTCCAGATTGCGGAATGAAATTTCGTTTTCCCGAATTCACCTCACCCGTTCAGATGTCAGCACGGGAATTTGAAAACCAACACGAGATCGGCAAACGGAACCAGCAGAAATCGGTAGGCTCAATAAAAAAGGCCGGATGATTGCATCCGGCCCCCCGTCCTCTTCAATTTCCATACACGCGAATCGATCGCGTTATTTTGACGGCGATTCGCTCAGCTTTTGCAGCACTTCATCCAGATTGAACGAGGCTGCCTTTTGACGCTGTGGATAGTCTTTAAATGTCATCAGGAATTTCCCGACATAATCCTGTGCGGGTACCATCAAATACGCATGGTCGATCAACCAGTCGTAATAGGTATTCGACGTGATATCGGCACGTTCGTAGGGATCAATTCGCAGGTTGAAGATTTTGGGAACCCGCAGCGCCACAAATGGCTCAGCCCAGATTCGCAAGGTCCCCTGTGCCCGTTGTTCCATGAAGACGAGTTTCCAGTTGTCGAAGCGGAGCCCGGTCAACTGTTGGTCATCATTACAATACAAGAACGACTCGCGCGGGCCCTTCTCGACTTTTCCGGTCAGATAAGGAACCAGATTAAAGCCATCGAGATGAACTTTGTAAGTGGCGTCACCAACCTTTTCACCCGCCAGCAATTTCGGAACGACCTGATCATTACCTCCGATTGCCAAGAGCGTTGGCAACCAGTCGAGATGACTGACAATCTGGTTTGACACACTTCCCGGCTTGATTTTCCCAGGCCAGCGAACCATACAGGGGACGCGGTAGGCACCTTCCCAATTCGAGTTCTTCTCGCTGCGGAAGGGGGTCATGGCCGCATCAGGCCAGCTGTTCATGTGGGGGCCATTGTCGGTGCTATACATCACGAATGTATTATCAGCGACACCGGCATCTTCCAGCCCCTTGAGGATCGTGCCGACGTTTTTGTCATGGTCGATCATCGCGTCGACATATTCGCTGAGCCACCGCCCAGACTGCCCCTTACTTTCAGGCTTCACGTGCGTACGGAAGTGCATGTGAGTGAAATTGACCCAAGTGAAAAAAGGCTTATCGGCTTTCACTTGTCGCTGAATGAAATCGACAGCACGACTGGCAATATCATCATCAATCGTTTCCATCCGCTTTTTGGTGAGCGGCCCTGTGTCTTTGATGATCTGCTTGCCGACGCGGCCAAAACGAGGATCTTCGGTCGGATCATCTTTATCGGCCGACTTACAATCCAACACTCCACGTGGACCATATTTGGCACGGAAGGCGGGATCCTTGGGATAGTCGGCTTGTTCTGGTTCTTCTTCAGCATTCAGGTGGTACAGATTGCCATAAAATTCGTCGAATCCATGTACGGTCGGCAGGAATTCATTTCGATCACCAAGGTGATTCTTCCCGAACTGTCCCGTGGCGTAGCCCTGTGGTTTCAGGAGTTCCGCGATCGTGGGATCCTCTTTGCGTAATCCGAGTGGTGAGCCCGGAAGGCCGACCTTAGTCAGACCCGTTCGCATCCCATGCTGTCCGGTAATGAACGAGGCTCGACCCGCCGTGCAGCTTTGCTCGGCGTAATAGTCGGTGAAAATCATCCCCTCTTTGGCAACACGGTCGATATTGGGCGTTCGATAGCCCATCACTCCCATGGAGTAGGCACTGATATTCGACTGACCAACATCATCACCCCAGATGATACAGATATTCGGCTTTTTGCCCGTTTGAGCCAGAGCTGCTGCAACAAGCTGATTATGGTTCGCAAGAGCCACTTGATTGGCCCGGTGAATCCCCTCGGAGCAGCAGGCAGGCTTTTCCGAGCTCAATTTGGCCACATCAATCAGCACCGGACGTTCATGATTGGCATTTTCCTCGGCTTTCTTCGAGATGGCCGCTGTGGCCGCTGGCGAAACCGACGCCTGGGCGGGCTGTCGCAGGTCTAACTGTGCGGTACCGTAACCGACGATTGCTCCGAGAGCGATCGTCAGTAAAGACGATGACCAAAAACGGATCGGCATCAAGATTTTTCCTCGCAATCAAGTTTAAGAAACCCTACCAATTTGGCCCAGGGAACACTCAAGGGCTCTTCAGTGGGGTAGAAAGAACGCAGCGAAAGCCGACATGAGAGATTCCCGTGTCGGGGGTTCCTCCATG
>JBIKZJ010000581.1:0-3380 GCA_044354755.1 Schlesneria sp.
GTATGTCGAGGGAGACCAGAAGTTGAGCAGAACGGCTCAATCGCTGATCATGGACACCACGCATGAAGTGCTCATTAGCCCCGCTTCATATTGGGAAATCGCCATCAAGGTGAGTCTCGGCAAATGGGCTTTAAATCGACCGTATGAAGAGTTTATTGATCTCAGGGGATCAAAACTGATTGGGGACGTAATCCAGTTCTCAGCGGTTTCTTCGTAATGACCAAGGTTTTCTGGTCATGTCGCACGAAGAATCCTTCGAGTTACTTGATTGGACCGCTCGGTAGGTGGTTTCCGACAAACAAGGAATGCCTTCGGCTTCGACACCTACCCTTTTTCAGGGATTGAGCGGAAAACTTCCGACCGTCGCAGCATGCGTTTTTTGGAGCCACCGCACGAGAAAATACGCCCGGGAAGATTCGAACCTCCGACCGACGGATTAGAAATCCGTTGCTCTATCCAGCTGAGCTACGGGCGCAAATACTGTCAGCACTTCATCTGAACGTGCTGACTCTCGTACAGAGTCTACCGGATCCACTGATTCGAGCAAGTCATCAAAATTGTTGCTGACCCCTCTGCCTGGTTACTGGGGTTTCAGCGGGATGCCGTGGTTACAGCTTGATGCTCGTGTTTCCGTTGGATACTCGTGATGGCGTGTGCTCGTCTGTTTGTTACTGTCAGTGCTTCCGCTGGGTACTCGTGTCTCCGCTGGATACCGGTGTTTCAGGAAGTTGGGATTCGTCAGCGGGTGAACGTGTGGAAAGCTTGCTCGTTACTTGGCGTTTTCCTTTGAGGGGGAATCTGCGAGTGACTTGAGTGTTTTTAGGGCCTCGGCGACGTGGCGGGTGCCGAAGAGTTGTGAATTGAACACTTGACGCACGATCCCCCCTCGGTCGATCACGTACGTGACTCGACCTGGTAGCACGAACAGCGAATTGGGGACTCCAAATAACTTTCGGAGGGCTCCCTTTTGATCCGAGAGCATCAGGTACGGCAAGCGATGTGAGGTGGCAAAGGTTTGATGGGACTGGTCCGAGTCACTGCTGATGCCGATTACTACCGCTCCCAGTTTGACGAAATCCTCGTACGCATCGCGGAACGAGCAGGCCTGGGCGGTGCAGATCGGGGTGTTGTCTTGTGGATAGAAGAACATGACGACTGGCTGCTTTCCTTGAAAGTCCGCCAGCGAAATGGTTTTTCCGTCCGATGTGGTGGCCGTAAAATTGGGAGCTGCATCACCGACTTCGATTGATTTCATCGCAGTTCTTTTTTCCGTTGTTTTTTATTGTTTTGGCGGTAACGCTTCGCGCACCATCGCTCCGTGTGTCTCACTCAAGATCAGGATCGAGAAACGCGTGGCGACATCGAGATCATTGGTGTTCAGTGACGCAAAATCAAATCGGCCGCGCAGATCGGTGTAGCCGTCTTTGTAAAACTTGACGCTGCCGTTCGCCATTTGTGCGTACACTTTGACGTAGGCTTTCAGCACGGGGTTGCCCGTTGTCTGTTCCGTCACCTTCACCTGACCGTAATTTTCGATCACCTGCACCGAGAGGGAATGCGAATAATAGGCTTGGGTCTTGCCGATACCGGCTCCCACAATCTCGACGAGCACATTTTTGTTTTGCAGGGGGGCGGGGAGTGGCAACAGCTTCGTGGTCGGTGGATTGGTCCCCTCGGCGTTGGCGGGTTGTCCCTCGGTTAAATCGAGTTCGAGTGAAAGATTGGGGCGGATGGAACTGAACTGACCGCGGAATTCCTGGACGAAGGGATTGCGGCTAAAGAGCAACTCGACATCCATTTCGTAAAAATTCACACGAACCGTTTTGAGATTCTGGTAGTCGAGTTTGATCTGCTTGGCCTCGACCGCGAAATCAAAGCTCGGCTCGGTCGCAGCGAGCTGCGTCTGTTGTTGATTCCGATCGTCAGGATTGACCGGTTTCACACCCTTTCCTTCCGCTTCATCCAGTTGCGCTGTGATGGCGGCGAAGGTCTGTCGCCACCGATCGACGGGATGATCGACATATTTTTCGGCGATGTTGCGGGCTCGGGCGTGTTCGTCGGTGAAGAAGTCGAGATACGCGGCGCAGTAGTCATACTGCATGCGTGTTGAAACCTTTTCGACGTTGACTCGGGCAAACGTGGCCATGGCCTCTTCGATCCGGTCTTGCAGCAGCAGGTAATACGTTACGGTCAGCAAATCGCTGTCAGTCAGGGTTCTTTCGTAGCCGAGTTGCTTAAGGGTGCGGTGGTATTGTTCATGGAAGCGATCGTTGACGATCTGACGGCGTTTGCCCAGCGAATGTGCGCGGGCATTGACCAGCGGCTGATATTCCAGATGCTGGAAGGTCCGTCGTTCCACGGGGGCAATCGTTAATAGAGGGCTTACGAGCCGTCCGCCGCAATCGTTGACGATCCGCTCGGCATGTTGCAAAAACTCGCGAGCGTGTTTTGGGACATTGTGTTTGAGCGAGTAGGACCAGAGTGTGTGCTGATAAACGTGTCGTTGCATCAGCTTGCTGATTACGGCCTCGAAAACTTTGGGGTCCTGCAGTCGCCAGGCAATCCGATCGAGGTTGAGCGCATTCACGTTGTGTTGATCCAGAAAGGTCAACATCTCGTCGGTCGAGGCATACTGCGAAACGTAGTCCCATGAGCCCGTATCGACTTTGGTCGGCTTCTCGACCACATTCAGCGGGGTGGGTAACGTCGATGCGATCAGCGTTTCGTTTTTGGCCACGTGAACCGGGAAATGAGCGTATTGGCCGGCTGCGGGAAAATAGAAGTGATATTCGAGCGTTTGCGTGTGATAGGGTTCGAGAGCCAGATGGACGGTTTTTGTCGATTGGCTATTCAGCACGGGGATGGCACCGTGCGGAATCTGCATCAGGATATTTAATTTCTGTCGGGCTGAGGTCGGGTTGGTGACGACGATCTGGCACCCATAGACGACCTGGGTCAAAAATTCGTCGGTGATGAATTTATCGACCTGTTCGCCCGCTTCGATGCGGGTCCGGTCCCCCAGTCGGAAAAAGTTCTGGCTCACGAGGACTTTGGTGGAGCCATCGGCTGCGGCGGCAGGCCGGATTTCTTCATGAAAAACGACCAACGGCCCGCCGGGAGTCAACGTCATTTTGGCCCCCTCAAATTCCGTTTTGTGTTGAGGCGTTTCAAAGGGAAGATCCAGCACGGCGAGTGCCAGCAGCATTTCCGGGAAGTTCCGTGACGCCTCGGCCAGGTGGCGCGAGAGGAACGGTGTCGCCGGGGGGTGCTGTGCGAAATCCTTCCAGAACGCGTTGACCGTGATCAATTCGGCGTGCTGCTGATCGATGGTGAGATGATGATACTGGTTCTCGGCCCATTCCATGGTCTTTGCGAGTCTG
>JBIKZJ010000582.1:0-3378 GCA_044354755.1 Schlesneria sp.
CTGGTAACCTCACAATCCAAATCACCGGCAGCCCTGCAGCGGGAGTCATGCTCGACAGCATGGAAACGCGACTCACCACCGGCCAGCGCCGCTCCAGCGAAGAGCTAACCTATAGGTCATTCGCGACCGGATCCGCCACAGAAACGGCATCCGGAACCGACATCTTCCGCAGCGACACAGTGCAATCGACCACGACCACGGGTCACGTACGAATCACCAGCAATCAGGAAACCAATCCCGCAACAAGCGGCTCAACATCCAGCAACGCAACCGGAAAAACCAGCAGCCACGAAACCGACCTGCTGATCTACGGCAGCACCAGTTCACAGCGGGTCACCAACATCGGTAGCGAACATTTCGGATACGAAAACGGCCACCTCATCCGCGACGACGAATCGGACACCACCACCGAATCGATGATCTATGACCGTTGGCAGGACGAGACGATCTCGAACAACGCAGCGTCACTCCAACACGATCCAACAACCGGCCTGACCACCACGGCTTTGGCCATCGGTTCCAGCACAGATCACCTGAACAGCCACACCATCGTCAATCTGACAAACATTCATACCGCCTCGTTAACCAATCCCGGCAGCGACAGCACCAGTGGAACTTCGATCACCACGGGGACCGAGCAGTCTGCCCACAACGCCAGCAGCACCATCCACCAGACCGGCACGCTGCCGACGGGCGAATGTATCGATCTCAACAACATCGTCGTCCTGGCGGCAGCTGTGCAGACGAGCTTCACCAGCACCGGCAATCTCGCTGCAGATGGAACCATCACAAATACAGATTCATCAACCACGACGATCAACATCCCCACGATCTACGCCGCCCAATACGGCACGGTCCGCACCACCGCTGCCGAAACTGGGGTTGTGACCACCAATGCCCAGTGTGCGGTGATGGATTCCCGAGACACCGTCACGAACACGCAGACCATCACGACAGTGATTTCACCAGATGGAGCCAGCCAATCTACCACGACTGAAAGCACCAGTAACGTAACAACAAACGCGTTTTTGCTCGATACGATCACGAGTCAATCGGATGCTTCAGGCCAATCGGTCGGTTTGGTCACCACATCTCGCTACCTGTATGCCGACACTGAGACTGTGGTCGATGGGACGAACCAAATCTCCACCCCGAGAATCATCAACACTTCCGTCACGCTGCCCGCAGATGCAACCACACCACAACTCGCAGTCCCACAACCGACGCAGCTTACGGCAGGCAATCCATCCCAGTCAGCAAACGAATCGCAACCAAACCAGCAGGCAAACACACCGCCTCCCGATTTCCAACACGCCCAACAATCCATAGAGGAAGAATTCCTTCCGCCACCAGAACATCCAAGCAACGTTCCCTATGTCCCCTTGAGTTTGCCATTGAGTCAGCACCATGCATTCTCCAAACGGTGCATGGCATGTCATGGCACGGGTATCATCGACAACCCGATGCTGATACAGGAACTGTCAGACGACCTTCAGGTAACAATTGGGGCTTGGCAGCACGAACCGACGGTTCAGTATAAATTGACCGCTTGGGTTGTTTTAATCGCGCCAGCTCAGGTAATCGAAGCCACTACCGGCGTGGTGATGGCGTTGCCCACCTACGGCACCTCAATGTATCTCACCCTAGATGCTGTCAGTTCTGCCATGGGATCATTAGACTTTGTCACTGACGGCGAGGTTGCAAATAGCCTTGGACTGAAGAACGCAGATTTTGTTGGTCAAGCATGGAACGATAGTGGAGTATATGTCGCAGGTGAAGATTATGGGCCATTGGTCGGTGCAGGAGGAAGAATTCTCGCCCCAATTGCCATTTCCAGCGCACCGAGTGCGATACAAGGTGCCGCTAACCGATGGACACGACTCCAAAGGATGGCAGACGATGCCCTGTTAGACGCGAGGGGAATTGCTCCAAAACAAGAACTTCTTCAACTTAAAATACTCAATTCTTCGTACGTCCCAAATGGAAGTCGAGTCTTGCAAAACCTGACGAATCAGGTTAACAAAAAACTTGGGAACAATCTGCCGTTGGCATTGACTGTACTATCCGACGCTGAGGTCGCCGCTGCGGCCAGCAGCACTGGCATTGCAAGAGTTCAATATGGAAATGCTTTGGAAAGATTGGTCGGTAGGCAAATCAAAGCCGATCCAATTCTAAATAGCCTTTACAAACACGTCGGTGGGCCGAGAAACGCTGATTTCGTTGGGAAAGGCATTCTGAAAGGCATGAACTTTGACATTACTACTCCAAGACAATTCGGACAACATCTCGCCCGACCAGGGTACGGTACCGGCCTTAACTTAATCACATACGAGCGGCCAGTTGGATTTCCTTGATATCGAAAAGTGCAAATGAAAACCTTCCATAACCAGACATTTGATTCTTTTGATGACCGAGATTCTGCGGCCACATTTCATGACATGGTGTTCACAAAGTGTCATTTTGAAAGCTGTGAGTTGTCAATTACTCGTACGCCAACACTTCGTTCGACTTTGCATAACATGAAACTCTTGAATTGCAGTCAGCGAGATTGTGCGATAAGTGCGGCAGTTATTGAGGATGTCGTTGTCGATGGGCTCAACACGAATGGCCAGTTGTTTCAGACTTGGGGTGCAGTTTTCAATCGAACTGTGCTTCAAGGCAAGATTGACCGGTTGATGATCAGTTCCGCCGTTTTACCGGGGGTGATCAATCACGAAGAACAGCGAGCTTTTGATGATGCCAACAACGATTACTATGACCATGTAGAGTGGGCATTGGACATCAGCAAAGGGGAATTTAAAGAAATATGTATCCGTGGCCTTCCCGGATGCTTGATTCGACGTGACCCGGAAACGCAAATCCTAGTAACCCGTGAAAGAGCATTGTTAGGAGATTGGAAAAATTTAAATTTTAAAGAAAATTTATTACCAATTTCATTAGAAATTTTCCTACAACGAGCAGATTCGTCAATCGTTTTGGTCGCGCCCAAACGTCATTCACGATTCAAGCGTTACTTAGACGATATCAATCTCCTGCGACTTGCGGGTGTAGCGGAGCCTGACTGACGAGAAAACCAAGGGACACTAAAATAATTTCGGTTTGCCGAGTCAGTATGGAAAATTCTTGGGGACACTAAAACAATTTCGGTTTGCCGAGTCAGTAAGGCTAATGACGGCGGAGCGGGAGGGGGCAAAAGCATATCAAGGGGCACGGAATCACAAGTTTTTCGTGGTCGCGCTACCCGGAAACGCATGAGAACGCGATCAAGTGGCAAAAAGGCCAACGAAAAGCCCTGCCTCGTTGATTCTTTGACCAGCGAGGGGATCGTGAATTTGCCTCCGACCGATTTTCTCGAATCGATGCTACTCAGAAGATGGC